>CAZQPJ010000522.1:0-1506 GCA_964595105.1 uncultured Bifidobacterium sp. | reverse complement strand
ACATCTACCCGAAGATGCACGACCGTCTCAGCCACAAGGAATGGGCCGAACTCGGTCGTCCGAAGGTGCTCGACCGCGCCATCGACACGGTGAAGGACGTGCTCGCGACGCACTATCCCAGCCACATCCCCGAGGCGATCGACGACATCATCCGCGAGGAGCTGCCGATCCGTCTCGACCGCTCGAAGATGCGCCCGCCGGTGCCGGCCACCGTCTAATTTCGGTGGGGTCGTCAAAGAGGAGACCCCATGACCGTCATCACCGTCATCGTCGCTGCCGTCGCAGTGATGTCGGCGTTCGCCAAGCTCGCCAAGAACCCGAAGGTGGTGCACTCGGTGCACGAGGTCTGCGGCGTGCCGATGGACAAGTTGCCGATGCTGGCGGCGCTGGAGATCGCTGGCGGTGCCGGTGCCGTCATCGGCCTGTGGGTCGGTTGGCTCGGCGTGCTGGCCACCGTGTGCCTCGCGCTCTACTTCGTCGGCGCGGTGGCCGCACATCTTCGTGTGGGCGACCGCCAGGGCGCAGTGGTGCCCGGTGTGATCGCAGCTCTCGCCGTCATCGCGCTGCTGCTGCGCTGAACGACCTGCTCCCTCTCAGGCGTCGCTGTTCTCGAGCGAGCGGATCACCGGTCGCGTCAGTGTGATGTACACGAGGCTGGCGATGCTGGCCGCGCACGCGAAGGCGGTGATGGTCCACTGCACGCCGATGGCCTCCGACACGAGGCCGGCGGTGAGGCTGGTGATGCTCATCACCAAGGTGACGATGGCGAAGTCGCCCGCCATCACGCGACCGCGGATGTGGTCGGGCGTCCGCAGTTGCAGGCCGTACGTGCTGAGCGTCCACTGCGAGCCGCCGCCGAGGTGAGCGATGGAGATCACCAGCACTGCGAGCAACAACTTCGGCATCCATGCCGCGCTGAGATAGAGCACGCTGAACAGCATGCTGGCGAACCCGCAGATGCGCAGCACGCGAGACAGTTCTCCGCGTGCGAACCGCGAGGCGATGATCGGCCCGAGGCCGGCACCGAGCCCACGGGCACCGAGCAGGAGGCCCGTGCCGCCGTCGCCCCAGCCGAACACCTCCGTCGCCAGCACGGGCAATTGGCTCACCACGCCGGCGCCGATGGCGAAGGTGGCCTTGCTCGAGAGCAGCGCCAGCACCACACGGTCTTCGCGTGCGTAGCGAGCGGCCTCCTTCATGTCGGCCACCACGTTGATGGCTCGTCGGTGTTCGTGCTTCGGCTCCTGCATCGGTGTGCGGATGAGCGCGAAGAAGCCCAGCGCGATGACGAACGAGATCGAGTTGGCGATGAATGAGGCCGACCGGCCGAACGTGCCGCTGAACCAGCCTCCGAGCGCCGCGCCGAGCGCCAGCATCACGCCCCACGTGCTGCCGAACAGCGCGTTGGCCTGACGGAACTCCTCCGGGCTGCGGGCGAGGTTCGGCACGCCGGCATCGATCGCCGGCTTCACGAACGCGGCGAGCGCGCTGATGGTGCCCTGGAAG
>CAZQPJ010000521.1:0-1511 GCA_964595105.1 uncultured Bifidobacterium sp. | reverse complement strand
GTCTGTTCTACGGACTCGAGACCCGGTGCAGCCGCGACGCCGTGGTGATGCAGGCACTGCAGCGCGACATGTGGGTGTATCCCGCTGGTTCGGGGCCGGTGGAGGACGCCGTCATCGTGGCGCCGCCCTTCGTGGTGACCGAGGCCGAGATCGAGGAAATCGTGCACCGACTGCGTGATTCGCTCGACGCGGCCTTCACCGGCTGATCAGTTCATCCGCAGTTCACTGCGTGGTGGCGTGCGTCGCCGAACCGCTCGGTACGGTGCAGGCGTGCAGCGCAGCGAACTCCCCGATGTCGGTCGCGACCCCCGGCGACTGATCCGGCTCGGTGCCGTGCACAACTTTCGCGACATCGGCGGGTACCCCACCGTCGATGGCGGCACCACCCGCTGGCGCCGTCTGTTCAGGGCCGATGGTCTGTACCGGCTGACTCCGGCCGACCTCGAGGTGGTGCGTGAGCTGGGCCTGCGCACGGTGATCGACCTCCGTACTGCCGCCGAACTCGACGAGCGCGGCACCTTCCCCGTGGAGGACCACCCCGTTGCGTTCCACCACGTGTCGGTGATCACCAACACGTGGACTGCCGACGACGCCGAGGGCGAGCACGATGCTGCGGACTTCCTGGAACGCGCCTACCTCTCGATTCTCGATGAAGGCGAGGAACGTCTGGCTGAAGCGTTCATGACCCTGTGCCAGCCCGGCGCCCTGCCGGCCGTGTTCCACTGCGCTGCGGGCAAGGACCGCACCGGGCTGTTGGCGATGCTGGTGCTGGGGTGCCTCGGCGTACCCGACGAGTTCATCGTGGCCGACTACGCCCTGACCGAAGGCGGAATGCGACGAATGCTGGAGTGGGCGCAGCGCGAACAGCCGGAGTTGTACCAGCGACTCGCGACCGGGCCGGTGATCTTCTCGGCAGCGGTGCCGGAGGCCATGCAGCGAATGATCGGACACGTTCGCGAGTGGCACGGCGGCATCAGTGAGTTCGCCCGTGCGCTGGGAGTTCCGGCAGCGGCGATCGATCACCTGCGGGCCGAACTCGTCGAGTGAGTCGCCTACGCTCGGCCACATGACCGGCACGATTGCACTGATGGGTGGCGGCGCGTTCAACGCCAACGACGAACTCGATGCCCAGTTGCTCGCAGCGGTGGGCGCCACCAGAGTGGCAGTGCTGCCCACGGCCGATGCCTTCGAGCACCCCGAGCGGCTGGTGGCTTCGGCGATGAACTGGGGAGAGCGCCTCGGTGTGGAGATCGATGCGCTGATGGTGCTGCGGCGTGTCGACGCGCTCGATGGCGCAGCAGCAGAGGCCCTGCGCGGTACGCGGGCGGTGTATCTGGTGGGCGATCAGCCGCTGCACCTGCGCTCCGTGCTGAAGGACACCCCGCTCCTCGAGGCGGTCCGAACGGTGCTCTCGGACGGCGGCCTGGTGGCTGCCGTCGGTGGGAGTGCTGCGGCGTTGTGCGACCCGATGGTCGACCCACGGGGCGGAGCCTTCACCCTTGGCCTCGGCG
>CAZQPJ010000520.1:0-1512 GCA_964595105.1 uncultured Bifidobacterium sp. | reverse complement strand
AGCTGAACCTGCCGCAGGGCTCTGCGATCGAGGCGACGACGCGCGAAGTCGCCAGGGTCGAAGCGATGCTGCGCCGGCAACCGTCCCGCAAGCGCGCCTGATGAATGGGGTCACCTACGACACCGGCGCGTTGATCGCTGCTGATCGCAACGACCGACGGATGTGGGCGCTCCACGCCGGCTTCCTCGCGCTCGAGGTCTCCCCTATCGTCCCGGCGCCGGTGCTCGCCGAGGCGTGGCGGGGCGGACCCCGCCAGGCGAGCCTCGCCCGCTTCCTCGCCCTGTGCACCACCGAAGCGCTCACGGAGGAACAAGCCAAGGCCGTCGGCGCACTCGCCGCGCGCGCCGATCACGATGACATCGTCGATGTCACCGTCGTCGAAGGCGCGATTCGACGGGATGATGCCGTGGTGACGTCGAACCCGACCCACATCCGCAAGATCGCCGGCGCCACACGATCCAGGCTCACGATCGAGACCATCTAAGCCGAGCCCCCGGGCCAATCGGTCCACAAGCACCACGCTCGGAGTGCCGACTGCGTGCGGCTCGAATGCACGGACCCTCTTGGCCCCAAACGAGGCGGGGCTGGAGTGGGTTGACTGTCGCGCGACGCTGTCCCGATGGAGTGTCGATCCGAGGAGGAGAAGTTCGCCAGCGTGCCGAAGTCCCGGCAGTCGGGTGCCGGTGGTCTGTGCCGACGACGGCACCTCGGACTGCATGTGGGATTTGGAAATCAGACACCCCTATGGCGCTCTCGGAGCCGGCGAGATGACGATCACGAACCCGTCTACACGCGAGTGGCACAGTCTGAATAGGAAGGGTCTGCAGATAGGTGAGTCGGAGCTGGTCTGGATGGTGAGGAGGCCGGGTGAGGCCGAGCAACATCCACCCGCGGGCCGACGATGTACGCCGTCACATCGCTGCGATTGCGCCGCTGGCCAAGGCACAGGGAAAGACCAACTTCGATCGATTGTGGGACGCGCCCCACATCGCGGAACCCCCTGAGCCGCCGGTTCACGCCGCCCGGGCCAATCGCGACGACATCGTTGACGTCACGGTCGTGGACGGAACCATCGGCCGCCACGATGCCGTGGTGACATCGAACCGAGCCCACGTCCTTACAGGGTGCTTCGGATCTGAGGGTGGGATGACGGTGGCGGTGTAGGTCCCCGGGCGCGGTACAGGGGCTCTGCGAATCTGGCGGTGTCTAAGCCGGCCAGTGTCGAGGAGCCCCTGCGGAATCTGATCCTACGCGCATGTGCGCGTTGCTTGTCGGGCTGCCCGACGTCACGATCATCGGGGTCGGCGACTGGCCGCACTGGTTACGCATCGAGGTCGTGAGCGTCGGCGAGCGACCCTCAAGTTCATGCGGGACCGCTGCGCATCGGCACGGTGTGCGCGAAGTCGTGTTGGTGGATCTGCCGTGCTTCGGCCGGGCGACGCGGCTGGTGGTCCACAAGCAGCGGTGGAGGTGCCCGCGGTGCCAGAAGTCGTGGACATGGCAGGACCCGGC
>CAZQPJ010000519.1:0-1523 GCA_964595105.1 uncultured Bifidobacterium sp. | reverse complement strand
GCAACGGCTCAGCGGCGCCCCGGTGAAGGCACCCGACATCCGCGCCGGTGCGGCCCTGGTGATTGCAGGTCTCGCGGCCGAGGGCGAAACCTCGGTGTCGGGCGTGCACCACGTCGACCGTGGCTATGACGACCTCGTGGGTCGCCTGTCGGCGCTGGGCGCCGACATCGAACGCGTCGGCTAGTTCTTGTCAGCAGGTTGGCTGCTCTTCACACGCTGGCGTGCGAGCCACAGCAAACCGGCGATGACGGCGATGGGGCCCGCCACCCAAAGGATCTCGTCCCAGCCACCCTGATGCGCCAGCATGGTCATGCCACCTCGATGACGAGCATCACGGTCTCGGTGGCATGGCTCTCGACCTCGTACGTGCCGGGGGTGTCGGCCACGAAGTTGAACGTGGCGGTGACTCCCTTGTCGACCTTCTGCTCGAGGTCGATGGTGTGCACGTGGAACTCATCGGCAGCGTTCGGGTTGGTGATGTTCAGCGTCACGTCGCTGCCGAGCTTCACCTTCTCGATGCGGTCGGGGCCACTGTCGGTGCCCACGACGACGTCGATCTGCACCGGGCCGTCGACGGCCGTGACCGGAGTGGTGTCGGGCGACATGGTGGGGGCCACGGTGGAAGCAGCGGTGTCACCTGCGGTGGCAGCGGGGGAGGTGGTGCCTGACGAACCGCTGCTGCCGCACGCTGCCATCAGCAGGGCGGCGGCGGGAATCAGCACGAGTGTCCTGAGTGTTGTCATGAGTCGCAATCCTATGGTCGGGGCTGGTTCAATGGTCGTCCGACCCCTCACGAAAGTTCCCGGCATGCGAACCCTGGTGGAAGAGACGATCGAAGTGATCCGTCCGGCCCTGAAGGCCGACGGTGGCGACATCGTGCTGCGTGATGTCGACGAGGCCACGGGCATCGTGTACGTCACGCTCACCGGCGCCTGTGGAACCTGCCCCACCAGCACGGTCACCTTGAAGGCCGGTATCGAGCGCATCATGCGTGACCGCATCGACGGGGTCACCGAGGTCGTCAACATCGTCGACGAATCGGAATGAGCCGCCGCTCGCTGCCGGTCCCCGAACTGTTCGCAGCGGCCCAGGCCGGCGACCGGGCCGCCTTGGCGAGGCTGCTGTCGCTCATCGAGCGCGGTGGTGCCGAGGCCCGCGAAATCGGTCGCACGTCGTACGCGGCGGCCGGCGCCGGCTACACGGTGGGCCTCACCGGCGCTCCGGGTGCTGGCAAGAGCACGCTCACGTCGGCGCTCATCGGTCACCTCCGCCGCAGTGGCGAGGAGGTGGCGGTGCTGGCCATCGACCCGTCGTCGCCGTTCACGGGCGGCGCCATCCTCGGCGACCGCGTGCGCATGCAAGACCACGCCACCGACGAGGGGGTGTTCATTCGCTCCATGGCCACGCGAGGGCACCTCGGAGGCCTGTCGCTGGCCACTCCCGAAGCGGTGCGTCTGCTCGATGCCGTGGGCAAACGGTGGATCCTCGTCGAGACCGTGGGTGTGGGGCAGGTCGAGGTGGAG
>CAZQPJ010000518.1:0-1529 GCA_964595105.1 uncultured Bifidobacterium sp. | reverse complement strand
TGTTCGCCCGGCACGGATGGGGTCAGGCCGAGTACGACACCTGGGCCGAACGCCTGCTGCGCGACCAGCGTGCCTTCGTCGCACCCACGCATCACCGTGGGTTGCCGTGCGCACGCCTGGCCATCGTGAACCCGCTCACCACCACCGCCGACATCGGCGACATCATCGACACCATGCGCCACTGAGGGGGGCCTCCATGAAGTTCGCCAACGCCATCACCGCCGTCGACACGCCACCCATTTCCGAGGCAGGCGGTTGGCTCGACCCAGCGACGCCCGCTGATCGGGTCATCAACCTGTGCCAGGCCGTGCCGAGTTACCCGATGGCCGAGGTCCTGATGGACGAGGTGGGACGGGTGGCGCACGAGGCCGGCAGCGGCACCTACACCGACGTGCTGGGTCTGCCGTCGTTGCGCGAGCGCTACGCACGCCAGATGTCGACCACCTATGCCGCGCCGATCACGGCCGACGAGGTCGGCATCACGGCCGGTTGCAACCAGGCGTTCTGCGTGACGATGATGGCGTTGGCCGGCCCCGGCTCGAACGTGGTGCTGCCATCGCCGTGGTACTTCAACCACGACATGTGGATGCGGATGCTGGGCATCGAGGTGCGGCCGTTCCCCGCGATGTCGCAGGACTCGCCCTACCCCGACCCTGCTGCGGCCGCGGCGCAGATCGACCAGAACACCCGCGCCATCGTGCTGTGCACGCCGAACAATCCCACCGGTGCCGTCTACCCGGCCGAGGTGCTGGCGGCGTTCCACGACCTGTGCGCCGAGCGCGGCATCGCGCTGGTGCTCGACGAGACCTACGTCGACTTCCGTTCCACCGATGATCCGCCGCACCACCTGTTCACCCGTGATGACTGGCGCGAAACGCTGGTGCACCTCTACAGCTTCTCGAAGGTGTTCGCCCTCACGGGCTACCGCGTCGGCGCCATCACCGGCTCCGCCGAGTTCCTGTTCGAGGTCGAGAAGATCATGGACTGCGTCGCCATCTGCGCTCCGCAGATCGGACAACGCGCTGCCCTCTTCGGACTCGACCACCTGCACGACTGGAAGAACGAGAAGTCGGCGATGATGGCCCACCGCACGGCCACGCTGCAGGGCGAGTTCGCCTCACAGCAGCCCGGCTACGCGCTGGCATCGTCGGGCGCGTACTTCGCCTACGTGCGGCACCCGTTCACCGGCGTGCCGTCGAAGCAGGTGGCCATGCACCTCGCCAAGCAGCACGCCATGCTCTGCCTGCCCGGCTCGGTGTTCGGCCCGGGGCAGGACGACTACCTGCGTCTGGCGTTCGCCAACGTGGGCGCCGACCGCATGGCCGAGGTGGTGCAGCGCCTGGCCGCCAGCACCACCACCGCCACCTTCCTCTGATCGGGGTTTCCGTGCGCACCTGTGCCGCACCGAAACCTCCATCCAAGTCTGAGCGGGGCTTTCGTGCGCACCTGTGGCGCACGAAAGCCTCGATCCGGGCTCAGGGGTGGAGTTCGGGGATGTGGCGGGCCCACGCCTCGAACTCGGCCAGCAG
>CAZQPJ010000517.1:0-1532 GCA_964595105.1 uncultured Bifidobacterium sp. | reverse complement strand
GTCGACCGCCTGACCGGTCTCGGTCTCGAGCCCGCGATACATCTCCACCGATTGCTCGAGCATGCGCGTGGTGTTGCGCGACGACCGCAACTGGCCCACGAGCCCGGCGGCGTGCCACGTGGCTCCGTCGGTGAGCTGATGTTGTTCGAGCAGCACCACGTCGGTCTCGCCGTACTTGGTGAGCCAGTAGGCGATGGAACACCCGAGGATGCCACCGCCGATGATGACGATGCGGGCGCGGTCGGGGACGGTGGTCATGTCAGGCCTTCACTCGTGCGTTGGTGGGGTCGTGGAGCGGCTGCATGTGCACCTCGGCCGCAACGCGCCGGCCGGCCACCTCGAGTTCGTAGTTGCCGTCGAGCACCCAGGCGCGGGTGACGCCCTGGGGGTTGCGCACATAGCCGTAACCGATCGAACGTTGCACCGTGTAGCCGTAGCCGCCGCTGGTGAGCCAACCCACTCGTTCGCCGTTGCGATAGATGGTCTCGCGGCCGAGCAGCACCACGGCCGGGTCGACGGTGAAACAGGCGAGCAGCTTGCGAACGCCCTGCGCCTTCTGGTCGAGCACCGCACCCATGCCCTTGAAGGGAATGCCCGAGTCGGTCTTCACCGCCCAGCCGAGGCCTGCCTCGACCGGCGTGTGGTCGGGGCCGATGTCGCTGCCCCAGGCGCGGTAGCCCTTCTCGAGCCGGCAGCTCTCGATGGCGCGGTAGCCGGCGTTCACCAGCCCGTGTGCACCGCCGGCGGCCATCAGCGCGTCGTAGACGCGTGCGGCGTACTCCACGGGGAGGTGGAGTTCCCACCCGAGTTCGCCCATGTAGGTGATGCGCAGCGCTCGGACCGGTGCGCCAGCGATGCCGACGACCTGCATGGTGCCGAACGGGAAGGCCTCGTTGGAGACATCGGCCGACGTGACCTCCTCGAGGATGTCGCGTGACCGTGGTCCCATCAGCGACAACACCGACCACGCCGACGTGACGTCGATGAGTTGGGCGTTCACGTCGGCGTTGATGTTGCGGTGAATCCAGTCGAAGTCGTGTGTGGCGAAACCGGTGCCGGTGACGAGGTAGAACTCGTCGTGCGCCACTCGGGCGACGGTGAGGTCGCACTGGATGCCGCCACGGTCGTCGAGCATCTGTGTGTAGGTGAGCGATCCGACCGGCTTGGTGACGTCGTTCGCGCAGATCCATTCGAGCGAGCCGAGCGCGTCAGGCCCCTTCAGCGTGAACTTCGCGAACGAGGTCTGGTCGATGAGCACGGCGGTCTCGCGGCAGGCGCGGTGCTCTCGGCCGACGGCCTCGAACCAGTTCTGCCGACCGTACGTGTACTGGTCGATCGGGGCCTCGCCGGCGCTGACGTCGGCGAACCAGTTGGGGCGCTCCCAGCCGAGCTTCTCGCCGAACGACGCGCCGGCTGCCAGCAAGCGGTCGTAGAGCGGCGAGACGCGTGCAGGACGGCCGCTGTGGTGTTCCTCGAACGGCCACGCCATCGTGTAGTGCTTCGAGTAGGCCTGGAGCGTGCGGGTGCGCACC
>CAZQPJ010000516.1:0-1545 GCA_964595105.1 uncultured Bifidobacterium sp. | reverse complement strand
ACCGGGATGGATGCCGATCTGCAGGAACCGCGTATCGAACTTGGCGCGACGTGCCGCAAGGCGAAGGTCACAACCGAGGGCGAGGTTCATTCCGGCGCCCACAGCAGCACCGTTCACCGCGGCGATGGTGGGCAGTGGGCTCCGGGCGATGCGAAGGAATCCCTCGTAGATGCCCCCGAGGCTCTCCTTCGTGGCCTCGGCGAGGTTGCCGAGGTTCGCTCCGGCGCAGAACGCCGGGGCCGCTCCGGTGACCACGACGGCGCCCACCGACTGGTCGGCTTCCACGGCATCCATCGCTGCCACGATCTCGGCCACCATCGGCGCCGTGAGGGTGTTGCGTTCGGACGGGTTGTTGAGGGTGAGCGTGGCCACACCATCGGCCACGTCGACGAGCACGAGCGACATGCGACCACCGTAGCCAACCGTGCCAGTCGGCCCGCTACCGTCTGCGCCGATGCTCGACCACGTGTTCACCGACGCCATCAGCGCCATGCGTGACGCGTTCGACGCGGCCTTTCTGGAGCGTCAGCCGTTCGAGGAACACTTCCAGTCGGATGTGTTGCTCGGCGACCTCACCTGGGAGACCAGTTACGGACTGCCGGGCGAGGAGAACCCTCCTCGCGTGGTGGCCCACATCACGTTCGACTGGCCGTCGTGGAGCCAGACCGCCTACCGCCAGTGGTACGTGGACGACACGCTCGATCGGCTGCCCGCCATCGAGATCGAGATCGTCTTCCGTGTGCAGAGCCTCACCGCTCCCGTCGACCCGACTCGCGTCTTCGCTGTGGCCCCGGAGGTGAGCCCGCTCGTCGGCACCGGTCGCCTCGAGCGTGCGGGCGTGACGGCCGAGGTTGCGTGGGCCGCTGCCGACGAGGTGGGCGCCGGCGATGGGGAACACGCGGTGGAAGCCACCTACGAGGGGCTCTACGAGTTGGCGCAGGATGCCCTCGACAACGGCGCCAGCTCGCTGCTCGACGACCACTTCGGGGCGCTCGGCGGCTGGATCGCCGCCACCCTCGTGAAACTCGCCGACCTCGC
This sequence comes from uncultured Bifidobacterium sp., assembly GCA_964595105.1. Taxonomy (GTDB): domain Bacteria; phylum Actinomycetota; class Acidimicrobiia; order Acidimicrobiales; family Ilumatobacteraceae; genus UBA668. The sequence continues at coordinate 507 of CAZQPJ010000516.1, read as the reverse complement.
CTGAGTCGTCGACCGGCGCACCGCCGTGGCAGGGTCGCGGGCATGTCTGCCGTGCTCTACGAGGCGAGCGAGCGCATCGCCACCATCACGCTGAATCGTCCGGAGGCGCGCAACGCGTTGTCGAGCGAGGTGTTGCGCCTGTTGCCCGAGATGATGCAGCGCGCAGAGGACGACGAGACCGTCGACGTGGTGGTGCTCACGGGCACCGACCCGGCATTCTGCGCCGGGCTCGACCTGAAGGAGCTCGGCAGTTCCGGTGCCAACCTCGGCGTGGTGGGTGGTCGGCGACCGTTCCCACCGATGGCCAAACCGCTCATCGGCGCGGTGAACGGAGTTGCGATCACCGGCGGATTCGAGCTCGCGCTCAACTGCGACTTCCTCGTGGCAAGCGAGAACGCGAAGTTCGGCGACACCCACACGCGTGTCGGCGTGATGCCCGGCTGGGGCCTCACCGTGCTGCTGCCGCAGGCCATCGGTGTGCGTCGCGCCCGCGAGATGAGCTGGACC
>CAZQPJ010000515.1:0-1549 GCA_964595105.1 uncultured Bifidobacterium sp. | reverse complement strand
GGCGGCGTTCCGCATCGGCCAGGACCACGGCTGGAATCGTGCCGTCGTGGGCGTGGTGTGCGTGGTGGTGCTCGCCGCCGCTGCGTGGTTGCTGCAATTGGCCGCCAGGGTGAGCGCTCGCAATCGTGAGAAAGAGGGGGCGATGTTCTGATGGGGTACCTCGACGGATTCCTCATCACGCTCAAGCAGCACCGGCTCTTCGGCGGCACGCGTGTCACCACCCCGTACTCGGGTGGGCGCGTCGCCAAGAAGGGCAAGAGTGTCGAGGGGCGCGACGAGAAGATCGACAAGCCCGAGCGCTTGCACGGTCGCCATGTGCTGAACCGCTACGAGGACGGCATGGAGAAGTGCATCGGGTGCGAGTTGTGCGCCGGTGTGTGCCCCGCCAAGTGCATCTACGTTCGTGGCGCCGACAACGACCCGCTGGAGCCCACGTCGCCCGGCGAGCGTTTCGGTTTCGTCTACGAGATCAACTACCTGAGGTGCATCCACTGCGACTTGTGCGTCGAGGCGTGCCCCACCGAGGCCATCACCGAGAGCAAGCTGTTCGAGTTCAGCTTCACCAGCCGCAAGGATGCCGTCTACACGAAGGCCGAGTTGCTGGTGGGCGACGATGGCAAGCCGAAGCAGATGCCCTGGGAAGACTGGCGCGCGGGTGAAGACACCAACACCAGCGGCTGGATGCGTGCCACCGCGGCCAGCGGTGACGCCAACTTCGTCGGCGAGGTCGGTTGGAGCGGCGAGCTCGGCTACGGCGTACGCGCACCCGAAGCCGCGCAGGCCGACGCCGACACGCAGAAGACCGTGAAGACGGTGACCCGATGATGGAACTGTTCGTGTTCGCCGTGGCCGGCGCCATGGTGGTGGGCGGCGCCCTGGGTGTGGTGTTCAGCAAGCACCCCGTGCACGCGGCACTGAGTCTCATCCTCACGCTGTTCGGTGTGGCTGTGCTGTTCGTGGCGCAGGAGGCCAACTTCCTCGCTGCTGTGCAGGTGATCGTCTACGCCGGTGCCATCGTGGTGTTGTTCCTGTTCGTCATCATGCTGCTGGGCGTCGACAACGCCGAGAACCTCAGCATCGAACCATTCCGCATCCAACGTCCGGTTGCCGCAGTGGTGGGTGTGGGCGTGTTCGGGCTCATCACCGCCGCCGCCATCGTGTCGCGGAAGTCGGCCGTGGCCGTGGCCGGTACCGGCCTCGAGGTCACCGGTACCGACTCGGCGCCGCTGCACGACGGCAACATCAAGGCGCTCGCGCGTGACCTGTTCAGCGGCCACGTGTTGGCGTTCGAACTCACCTCGGTGCTGCTGGTGATCGCAGTGGTCGGCACCGTCATGCTGGCGCGCAAGCCGCGCAGGGGCGAACTGCTGGGGAGCGACGCCTGATGCTCGCGCTCGTTCCCACCACCACCTGGTACCTCGTGCTCGCCGCGCTGCTCTTCTCGATCGGCGTCGTGGGTGTGCTGGTGCGTCGCAACCCTCTGGTGTTGTTCATGTGCATCGAACTGATGCTGAACTCGGTTAACCTCACGTTCGTGGCCATCTCCCGT
>CAZQPJ010000514.1:0-1567 GCA_964595105.1 uncultured Bifidobacterium sp. | reverse complement strand
AGTTGATGAGCGTGCCGAACATGAACTTCTCCTTCCCGTTGTTCACCAACTGCGGAACGATGTAGTCACCCAGCGACAGCGAGAACGTGAAGATGGAGCCGGCGGCGATAGCTGGCAGCAGCAGCGGCACGATGACGCTGCGGAAGGTGCGGAACGGGCGGGCGCCGAGGTCGCCGGCCGCATCGAGCAGCGAAGCCGGCATGCGATCGAGTCCGGCGTAGATGGGCAGCACCATGTAGGGCAGCCAGAAGTAGACGAGCGTGACCACGATGGCCACACGGCCGTAACCGGGGGTCCAGCCGAAGGTGGCGTCGAGGAAGCCGCCGTCGCCCTTGCCCGAGGCAGCGAACTTCCCACCGCTGGGCGCCACCATCGCCCTCCAGGCGTAGCCCTTCACCAGATAGCCGGCCCACAGCGGCATCAGCATCGCCACCACGATGGCGCGCCGGATCCACGGCCATGCGACCTTCGAGACGAAGAAGGCCACCGGGATGGCGATGACCGCGCACAGCACCGTCACCATCAGCGCCACACCCACGGTGCGGATGAGCACCCACACGGTGCTGCGCACATCGGGGTCGGTGATGTCGAACGCTGCTCGCAGGTTCGCCCACGTGAACGCGTGGCTCGGCTTCTGGGTCTGCGGGTCGATTCGATAGAGCGAGCTCACCACCAGCAGCAGGAGCGACCCGATGTAGACCACCAGCATCCACGCCAGCGGGCCACCGAGTGTGGAGGCCACGCCGAGGCGACGCCGACTGTGGAAGGCGCGATTGAGCGCGCGAAACGGGTGGGAGGACCCGGAGGTCCCCCCACCCGCCATGCCGAACTCCGCTAGCTGCGGAGCGTGTTCCAAGCGTTCACCCATTCGGTGTAGGGCACACACTTCACGTCGGTACGGCCGTCGAGGCAGGCCTCGGTGGCGGTGGTCCAGTACCACACGTCCTTCCAGTAGTCGTCCTCCGCAGCGTGGAACGTGGTGCAGTGCTCGGCCATGCCGTCGAGCGCGCACGACTTGGCATTGCTCGGGGCCTCGCCGAACCACACGGCGACCTGCGAGTTCGCCCAGGGCGAGGCGATCCAGTCCATCCACAGCTTCATGCAGTTGGGGTTCTTCGCCTTCGACGAGAGCATCCAGGTGTCGGACCAACCGGTGGCGCCCTCCTTCGGCTTCACGGCGTCGATCTTGGCGCCGTTGGCCTGGGCGAGGTTCACGATGACCTGCCAGGTGGTGCCGGCAAGCACGTCACCGTTCTCGAGCGACGCCTGCTGGTCGGTGTAGAGCGCCCAGTACTGGCTGGCGATGGCCTTCTGGGCCTTCAGCACCTCGATGGCGGCGTCGAACTGGGTCTGGTCGAGCGCATACGGGTCCTTGATGCCCAGTTCGGGCTTGGTGGCCATGAGGTACAGCGCAGCGTCGGCGATGTAGATGGGGCTGTCGTACACCGAGATGGCACCGTCGGCCGGACCGCCCGCCTCGAACATGGCACTCCACGAGTCGGGAGCACCCGCCGAGAATGCCTCGGTGTTGTACACCAGCAGGTTGGCACCGCGGCCGTGCGGCACG
>CAZQPJ010000513.1:0-1569 GCA_964595105.1 uncultured Bifidobacterium sp. | reverse complement strand
CGGCTTCGTGCAACCGCAGGCGGAGGTCGTTGACTCCTCGGCGACGCCGGGCACCGGCGCTCGCCTCTCGGTGAGTGGCGGTGTCGACTCGCTCACCCTCACCTCCGGTGGTAGCGGCTACGCCGTGCGGCCCACGGTCCATCTGTCGATGCCTGATCTCCCGGGAGGCGTTCAGGCGACGGCATCGGCCGACATGGACCCGAACGGCGTCGTGACGAGCATCACGATCGTCGAACCCGGGTCCGGGTACACGGCGGCACCGACCGTCACGATCCTCGACGGTGACACCAACATGGGCGCCACCGCTGCGACCGCCACTGCCACGCTCGGCATTGTCGCCATCGACGTTGCTGCCGGCGGAGCGCACTACCAGGGCCCCTCCACGGTGGTGATCACCGATGCGGCCGATCCTGCTGGCGCGGCTGCGCCCGACCACGGTGCGCGCGCGACGGCAACCCTCGCCAGCGACGGAGCCGTGACCTCGATCTCACTCGTCAGCGGAGGAAGCGGCTACATCACTCCCGGGCTGAAGAAGTTCGTCGACACCCTGCCGGGGCTCGGCAAGGCGGGCGCGAACGACCTGGGTCAGTACATCCCCGTCGCTGTGCCCGACACCACCACCTACCCGGGCACCGACTACTACGAGATCGGTGTCGTCCAGTACACGATGAAGTTCCATCGCGACCTGCCCGCCACGTTGTTGCGCGGCTACGTGCAGCTGTCGACCTCGGTGGTGCCGGGTGATCGGGTGCCGCTGGTGAACGAACGTGTGGCGCCCGCTGGCACCGACCAGCCCGTACTGCTGCCGAACGGCACGCGTGCCTATGGCGTCGACAAACCGCATTACCTCGGACCGACCATCGTCGCGACGAAGGACCGTCCGGTGCGCATCCTGTTCCGCAACCTCCTCCCCACAGGGGAGGGAGGCGACCTTTTCCTTCCCGTCGACACCACCGTGATGGGCTCGGGCGCGGGACCCGACATGATGTCGCTCGACGCCAATGGCGTCCCGGTCGACATGGCGATGAACGCCGGTTCGGTGACCGATGAAGTGCGCAACCCGATGTGCGGCATGTCGCCGAAGCCCTTCGGCTGCTACACCGACAACCGTGCAACGCTGCACCTCCACGGTGGCATCACGCCGTGGATCAGCGACGGGACCCCGCACCAGTGGATCACCCCGGCCAACGAGAGCACCCCGTATCCCAAGGGCGTCAGCGTGAGCAACGTTCCCGACATGGAGGACCCGGGCCCCGGTGCGGAAACGTTCTTCTACACCAACCAACAGAGCGCTCGCCTGATGTTCTACCACGACCACTCGTGGGGCATCACCCGCCTCAATGTCTATGCCGGCGAGTCGGCGGCGTACCTCATCACCGACGATGTCGAGAAGGGTCTGTTCGGTGCAGGTGCACCGTTCTCCGACCTCGGTTCGGGTACGCCGCTCGTGATCCAGGACAAGACCTTCGTGCCCGCCGAGGCGGCGCTCGCGCAGCAGGACCCGACGTGGGACCGGGCACGCTGGGGCGGCGAAGGAAGCCTGTGGGTTCCGCACGTCTACATGCCGGC
>CAZQPJ010000512.1:0-1579 GCA_964595105.1 uncultured Bifidobacterium sp. | reverse complement strand
CCTCGGCGACGATGTTGAGTTCGTCGTCGGTGACGATGGTGGCGATCTCGACGATGACGTTCTTCGCGGGGTCGAGCCCGGTCATCTCGAGGTCCATCCACACCAGCACGACGTGGAGACTAGGCCAGCGGATACGGTTCGCCCAATGGCCGAGACCGAACTGCCCGCGAAGCCCGCTGCCACCGTGATGCTGCTGCGGCACGAGGGCGGTGCGCTGGAGGTGTTCATGCTGCGGCGCACGAATGCCGCCGCGTTCGCCGGTGGCATGTACGTGTTCCCCGGTGGTCGGGTCGACGACGCCGACGGCGTGGGTGACGAGGCATACGTGGTGGCCGCCATCCGTGAGTGTTTCGAGGAGTGCGGGGTGCTGCTCGCCGCCGACGAACATGGCGGCACCGTGGTGGATGGGCATCCGGTGCTCGACCATCGCCACGACGTGCACGACGGCTCGGTCGACATGCGCGCGCTGGCGGCCGAGCACGGCCTGCGTCTTGCCACCGACCGCCTCGTCTGGGTGAGCCATTGGATCACTCCGAAGGGCGAGACGGCCCGCCGCTTCGACACCCGTTTCTTCGTGGCGGCGTGCCCCCCGGGCCAGCGCTCGCACCACGACGACAGCGAGACCGTGGCCAGCATGTGGGTGCGTCCCGCCGATGCGCTCGCTGCCTTCGAGCGCGGCGAATTGCAGTTGATGCCCCCCACCGTGGCGAACCTCGAGTTCCTCGGACGGCACCGCACCGTCGACGATGCCATCGATGCAGCGCGAAGCATCGGCGTGCCGCCGAGCATCCTTCCGAAGGTGCGTGTGGTGAACGGTCGGTTCATGGGTGTGGCCATGCCCGACGACGCCGACTACGACTCGCTGCCCTGAACCTTCTCGGCATCGCTGGCCGCCAGTGCTGCGTTCACGAGATCGAGCATCCGTGCGCTGCAGCCCGCCATGTTGGTGGGCGGTGCCACCTCGGTGACGATGCGCTGGGCGATGGACCGGAACACCTCGGCGGCCTGGCCGGTGCCGTTGAGTGCCACCGGGGTGCCGGTGTCGCCGCCGGCTGCCACCGAGGGCTCGAGCGGCACCTCACCGAGCAGTGGCACACCGATCTGTTCGGCGAGCGACCGGCCCCCGCCCTCACCGAACAACGCGTACCGTTCGCCGTGGTCACAGGTGAAGGCGCTCATGTTCTCGACGACGCCGCACACCCGTAGGAAGCTGCGGCGTGCCATGTCGGCAGCGCGTGCGGCCACTTTCTGAGCGGCGAGCGCCGGCGTGGTGACGATGAGCAGATCGGTGCGGGGCAACATGCGCGCCAGCCCCATCTGCACGTCGCCGGTGCCGGGCGGCATGTCGATGAAGAGATAGTCGAGGTCGCCCCAGTGCACGTCGCGCAGGAACTGCTCGACGGCCTTGGTGAGCATGAGCCCGCGCCACATGAGGGCCGTGTCCTCGCCCACCATGAAGCCGGTGCTCACCACCTTCAGGGTGCCCTGCGAGAGGCCGCGGCCCACTCGGATCTCGCTGGGGATGATCTTCGGCTTGCCGCTGCCGGCGACAGGTTGGGCTTCGGGCGGTTCGGCGATG
>CAZQPJ010000511.1:0-1585 GCA_964595105.1 uncultured Bifidobacterium sp. | reverse complement strand
ACGAGATCGAGAAGGCGCACCCCGACGTGTTCAACGTGCTGCTGCAGGTGCTCGATGACGGGCGTCTCACCGACGGCCAGGGCCGCACGGTCGACTTCACCAACGTGGTGCTGGTGATGACGAGCAACCTGCCGGTCGACCCGATCGACTACTTCAAGCCCGAGTTCGTGAACCGCATCGACGAGATCATCCGATTCCGCAGCCTCACCCAGGCCGACCTCGAACGCATCGTCACCATCCAGCTGGCGCACCTGCGCACCCGCATGGCCGACCGGCGCATCACACTCGTCGTGTCGCCCGAGGCCATGGCGCACCTCGCCGAGGTCGGTTACGACCCTGCCTTCGGAGCTCGCCCGCTGAAGCGCGTGATCCAACGCGAGATCGCCGACCCCGTGGCCAGGCTGATCCTCGAAGGGAAGGTGTTCGAGGGTGGCACCGTCACCGTCGATGCCGGTGCCGCTGGCCTCGACATCTCCATCGACTGAGCGTCAGCCGCGGGCGAACTCGCGAATCACTCGACCCGGGCGCTCACCGCTGTGCCGGCCGTGCTCGGTCACCACCTTGCCGTTCACCAACGTGGCGGCGTAACCGCGGCTCTTCACCATCAAGCGGCCCTTGCCACCCGGGAAGTCGTTCACGTACACGGGGTGATCGCTGGCCAGGGCATCGATGTCGAACACGTTGATGTCGGCATACATGCCCACCTCCACCGTGCCACGCTCCTTCAGCCCGAGCACGCCAGCGGGGAACGAGGTGAGCCTGCGCACGGCCTCGGGCAGTTCCACCATCCGCTTCGTGCGGTGCCAGTAGGTGAGGTAGTGGGTGCTGGCATCGGCATCGCAGATCTGGCCGGCATGGGCACCCGTGTCGGCGAGGCCCGGGTACACGTTGTCGAGACCCAGCAGGTCGCCCATCGCACCAGTCGCCCGGTTGAAGAACCAGGTGTTGAACAGTTCCATGCCATCGCTGGCGATGAGGCGGTCGATGACGAACTCCACCGGATGCACACCGAGTGCCGCGGCGTGGTCGGCGATCGACATGCCGCCCTCCTCGTGGTAGTCGGGTGACGCAGCGGTGCCGAGCGGGTGGATGAAGTTCGGGTCGTACCACATCCCCTTCTCCTTGCCCTCGGCCACCAGAGCGGCACGGGTGGCGGGGTCCTTCAGGGCCGCAACGCGGTCGGCGATGGTGGGCAGCTGCATCAGCGCTCGCCACTGCTTGCCCTTCACCGGAGAGATCTGCGCGAGACCGCAGAGCGAACCGCTGGGGCGGGTCATCGACGCCAGCGTGATGCGGCCCGCCTTGCCGCTGTTCTCGTCGAGGAACGCGCCGAAGAAGTCGAGACCACCGCGCCCACTGTTGCCCACGCCACCGCTGAACAGCACGTCACCGCACGAGGCCGCCATCTCCTTCAGCAACGTCACCTCCAACGCACCGCGGGTGGCGAAGTCGTTCACCGCTTGGAACAGGCCGCCGCCGGCAGCGTTCATGCCGTCGGCCACGGCCAGGTACTCGTCGATGGGAGCCAGGGTGCCCGGCACGTAGCGGCCGTCGGGCACCACGTGCAGCAGGATGCGCGAGGTGC
>CAZQPJ010000510.1:0-1590 GCA_964595105.1 uncultured Bifidobacterium sp. | reverse complement strand
TCGAGGAGATCCGCTTCGGGTTCCCCGATGCCCACCTCACCGACTCCGCCATCGAGCGGGTCATGCGCATCGCCCTGACCGCGCACCAGCGCTGGCAGGCCGGCGACCGCGTGCTCGTCCGCTGCCAGGCGGGCGTCAACCGGTCCGGGCTCGTCACCGCCCTCGTGCTCATGCACGAAGGCATGAACGCCGACGACGCCATCGCCCTCATCCGCCAGCAGCGCAGCCCGCGCGTGCTGAGCAATTCCGACTTCGAGCTGTTCCTGCGCACCCACGCAGCGGACCTCATCCCCGTCAGCGCCTGAGGAGGCCCCCGTGCACATCGACGCCCATCTCGACATCGACCTCGTCGCCCTTGACGAGGCCGACCAGGTCACCTGCCTGCTGGAGCTCACCGCTCCCGCAGATATCAACACCGCGAAGCGGCCCGGCCGCACCCTCGTCGTGGTGCTCGACCGCTCCGGATCCATGAGCGGCGAGCCCATCGAGGCGTCGAAGGGTGCCATCCAGGCACTCTCCCGCCGCCTCGCGCAGCAGGACTGCCTCGGGGTCGTCGCCTTCGACGACCAGGCCGAGGTCGTGCTCCCCTGCCGGCCGATGGCCGACCACCACGCCGACGACGTGATGCGCAGCATCCAGCGCATCCACCCAGGTGGCGGCACGGACATCTCGGCCGGCTACCTCCTCGCCCTGCGCGAGGCCAAGGCCTCCCTAGCCAGGACGGGACACACCAGCGCGACTGTGCTGCTCATCTCCGACGGAGACGCCAATGCCGGCATCACCGAGCCCGACAAGATCCATGAGCTCGCCCGCAAGGCGGTCGACTCCCAGATCGTGACGAGTTCGCTCGGCTTCGGCATGGGCTACAACGAGCAATTGCTCGAGGCCATGAGCCGCGGTGGCAATGGCGGCCACCGCTTCGCCCCCGACATCGACACCTGCGTGAGCGAGTTGCAGCAGACGGTGAGCGACCTGCTCGACGTCTCGACGCTCGCCACGACGGTGCGCATCAGGCCCAAGGACGGCCTGGTCGACCGGATCGGGGTGCGCCAGGACATCCCCACCTGGCGAGAGCCCGACGCCCTGGTGCTCAACGTCGGCGACATGTTCGCTGGCGAGGAGCGCCGGCTGCTCGTCCAGATCGGGGTGCCCGGCATCCCCCACCTCGGCACCCGCACGATCGTCGAGATCGAGGTGCAGTTCACGACCGTGGCCGATCTGGCCGATCACCGCATCGTCCTGCCCGTCACGGTGAACGTCGTCCCGGGCGATGCAGCCGCCGGCCGGATTCCGAACCCGGTAGTGCAGGTTGAGCAGTTGCTCGCCGACGTCGACGACGCCAAGCGCACGGCCGCCCAGCAGCTGCGCGACTACGACGTCGACGCAGCCCGCACCACCCTGGGCACCGTCATCTCCGGTGTCTCCGACAAGCGTAAGGACATGCGCGATGCCCCGCGCAGCCTGACCGAGCGCCTCGACGAGGCGGCAGCAGAGTTGCTTGGCCTTGCCGACGACATGCAGCACCAGTCGGTCGAATACACCAGCAAGTCGATGACCGGGTCATTCGGCTCCTACACCAAGAAGCGCAGC
>CAZQPJ010000509.1:0-1591 GCA_964595105.1 uncultured Bifidobacterium sp. | reverse complement strand
GTGACCGGTCTCCTCGAGGAGGGGCAGGTACACCATGGCCGCCGTGTCGCACATGGCGCCGGGGTAACGGTTCCAGTACCAGGCGCCACCAACGTCGCCGCCGCCGTCGATGAGGCGCACGCTGTCCACTCCCGCCTGCCTCAATCGCGCCCCGGTGACCACGCCCGCGAAACCGGCACCGATGACCGCCACGGTCACATGGTCGTGCACGGTGGGTCGCTCCACCCGAGGTACGTACGGATCATCGAGGAAGTGGGCGAAACGTCCCTTGGGTTCGATGTACTGCTCGTTGCCCTCGGGCCGAAGGCGCTTGTCGCGTTCGGCTCGGTACTTGGCGCGCAGGGCGTCTCGGTCGATGGTGGGAGGCATGCAGGTCGACTTTCGCGCACCACCCCATCGGGACTCAACGTGGAGTGCGTCAGCCGAACTCGAACGAGGTGACGCCGTAGGTGCGATCGACGGCGATCTCGGGAACGTGCCCGTGGTACATGCGCGCGGTGCCGAAGCTCTCGACCATGCCGAAACCGGCCGCCAGTGTCAGGCCCACTTCGTTGGGCTCGGGCACGTCGAGCTGAACGGGATCACCTGCCACTCGGCCCATGAGGCCCACCAGCAACTGCTCGGCCACCGCAGGCGTGTCGGCCACCACCGGTCCGAAACGCCAACCGCTGCGACACGGCCGCAACGAGGCGTACCCGCGCACCTGCCCCTCGGTCAGCACCGCAGCGGAGTGGAACGAGGGGTGCAACACCCACGACCGCAGGAAGTCGCCGCGGTCGACTGGGTGGAACGGCCGGTCGTAGGCAGCGATGGCGTCGAACTCCACCTCGGTGATCGGCGTGAGGCCGCGATCGGATCCGCTCATCGCCACGCCGTCGAAGCGAAGGTCGCGGTACGCGAGGCGGAATCCGCCCTTCGCGTAGAAGGGCTCCATGGCGAACACGCCGTCCATGCCAATGGCCGCATCAGGCTGCAGGCGGGCGCGCAGCAGGCGAAGCCGGTGACGCCACAGGACGCCGCCGAGCCCTTGGCCCCGATAGTCGGGTCGCATGATGAACAGACCCATGAATCCGAACTGGCCGCGATACGACAGGACGGAGCCACCACCCACCATTTCGTCGTCATGCAGCAGCGCGATGAAGGCATCGGGGTCGTAGTGGTGGGCCAGGAAGATGTCGTGGAGCCCGGGGTTCCACTGCTCCTCGGCGGCCCACTGCGAGATGGTGTGCACCTGATCAATGGTCATCGGGGCGAAGCGGTACCCGGAAGGGAGTTCGTCGATCATCGGTGAAACCCTAGAAAGTCTCCACCAGCAGCACCACGGCAAACACGAAGAACAGTGTGGCCGCACCGATGCGAATGGCCTTCTCGGGTAGGCGGGCCCCCAGCACCCTGCCCACCACGATGGCGATGGCATCGGCCGCCACCATGCCCACCGTCGACCCCAGCCAGGTACCGACGATTCCCTCGCGGGTGGCCAGCGTGATGGTGGCCAACATCGTCTTGTCACCCAATTCGGCCAGGAAGAACACGGTGCCCACCGCCAGCACCACGTTCTTCGCCGGTCGCGCCGCACGCGCCTCGTCATCGT
>CAZQPJ010000508.1:0-1593 GCA_964595105.1 uncultured Bifidobacterium sp. | reverse complement strand
CGCATCGTGGTGCAGGCCGACGGTCAGATGAAGACCGGCCGTGACGTGGTGATCGCGGCGCTCCTTGGCGCCGAGGAGTTCGGTTTCGCCACGGCTCCGCTGGTGGTGAGCGGCTGCATCATGATGCGTGTCTGCCACCTCGACACCTGTCCCGTGGGGGTGGCGACGCAGAACCCGGAACTCCGCAAGAAGTTCAGTGGCAAGCCCGAGTTCGTCGTCAACTTCATGGAGTACATCGCGGAGGAAGTGCGCGAACTGATGGCGCAACTCGGCTTCCGGACGATGCAGGAGATGATCGGCCATGTGGAGGTGCTCGACACCCGCAAGGCCGTGGCGCACTGGAAGGCGAAGGGGCTCGACATCTCGCCGATCCTTGCGGTGCCGCAGAACCCCTACGGCCAGACCATGCACCAGTCGGTGGCGCAGGACCACGACCTGCAACACGCGCTCGACCAGCAGTTGCTGGCGGCCTGTGCGCCGGCCATCGAGCGCGGCGAGCAGGTGACCCGGGAGTTCTCCATCCGGAACGTCAACCGCACGGTGGGCACGATGCTCGGCAACGCCATCACCAAGCGGTACGGCGGGGCCGGCCTGCCCGACGGCACGGTGAACCTCCACTTCCGTGGGTCAGCCGGTCAGAGCTTCGGCGCCTTCGTGCCGGCTGGTGTGACCATGGTGCTCGAGGGTGATGCCAACGACTACGTGGGCAAGGGTCTGTCGGGGGGCCGAGTGGTGGTGCGGCCCGACCGGCGAGCAACGTTCGACGCCGAGCAGAACATCATCGCCGGCAACGTGATCGGCTACGGGGCCACCAGCGGTGAGATCTTCCTCCGCGGTGTGGTGGGCGAACGGTTCTGTGTTCGCAACTCGGGTGCCACGGCGGTGGTGGAGGGCGTGGGCGACCACGGCTGCGAGTACATGACCGGAGGGCGAGTGGTGGTGCTCGGCCCCACCGGCCGCAACTTCGGCGCCGGCATGAGCGGCGGGATCGCCTACGTGTACGACCCCGCCGACGTGTTCGGTGCGCGCCTGAACCGCGAGATGGTGCAACTGCAACAGGTTGGTCCCGACGACGAAGTGTTCCTGCGGTCCACCATTGCCCGGCATGCCGAGCACACGGGATCCACCGTCGCCCAGCGTGTGCTCGACGACTGGGCCACCGAGTCGGCCAACTTCCGCAAGGTGATGCCCGTCGACTACCAGCGAGTGCTGACCGTGATGGCGAATGCAGAGGCCGAAGGTCTCGATGAGGAAGCAACCTTGGCGCGAGTGATGGAGGCCAGCCGTGGGTGAGGTGACCGGGTTTCTGCAGTGGGTCCGCGTGACCCCGAAGCGCCGCCCCGTGGAGGAGCGCATCCACGACTGGAAGGAGGTGTACCTCGACTTCCCCCAGGACGCCCTGAAGCTGCAGGCGGGCAGGTGCATGGACTGTGGAATCCCGTTCTGCAACAACGGGTGCCCACTCGGCAACCTCATTCCCGACTGGAACGACCTCGTGTACGACCGCGACTGGGGCCAGGCGATCGAGCGGCTGCATGCCACCAATAACTTCCCGGAATTCACCGGCCGGCTCTGCCCGGCACCGTGCGAAGC
>CAZQPJ010000507.1:0-1597 GCA_964595105.1 uncultured Bifidobacterium sp. | reverse complement strand
GGCCGGCCCCACTCACCGGCCACCTCGACGAAGGTGACGTCGTCGATCTCGGCGATGTTGCGTTCCAGGTCCTGCACGTGCCGGGACACTCACCGGGGAGCATCGCCCTGTGGGAGCCGCACAGCGGCACGCTCTTCTCCGGCGACGCGGCGTACGACGGTCCACTACTCGACGAACTCGAGGGATCCGACATCCCGGTGTACCTTGCGACGATGGAGCGTCTGCGGGGACTCGACGCCAAGGTCATCCACGGTGGGCACGGTCCGTCGTTCGACGGCCCTCGGCTTCGGGAGATCTGTGACAGCTACCTGAATCGCAGATCGGCGTGGCGCAGATGACAGCGGTCGATCCGATCAAGCAGCCGCAGCCACCTCAAGCAGTGGAGCCGCGTCGACCGCACCTCTCGACGCTGCTGGTCGGGTGGGGTTGGACCTGGGAACAACTCCGCGCCGGAGCCGAGGAAATCGAGGACCTCGGGTTCGATGCCATCTACATCGGAGACGACCTGTTCCCGCACCCCGACGTCGACACCACGGTCTTCGACCCCTGGACCGTGCTTCCGGCCCTCGCCGTCGCAACCTCGCAGGTGCGGCTCGGCTCGCTCGTGTCTCCTGTCGGCCGACGTCACCCTGGCCTGTTCGCCAAGATGACATCGGGCGTCGACGAGATCAGCGGAGGACGCCTGATCGTCGGCATGGGTGCGGGCAACATGCCCGAACAGCAGGCAAGCCTCCACCAGTCATTCGGTGGGCCAGTGGAACGCACAGCGATGCTCCGAGAAGAGCTTCTGATCCTCCGGAGCATGTGGACCAGGCCGCGCACCACACTCCACGGCACCTGGTATCAGGTGACCGATGCCATCTGCGAGCCGGGCGGCAGCGCCAATCACCGGCCGGAGATCCTGGTCGCCGCAAAGAGCTCCAAGCACCTGGCCCCGCTCGCAGGTGAGCTCGCTGATCGGGTCAACCTCCTGGGCAATGACGATGCGCGAGTCCACGGCCTCGTCACCTCGATTCGTGATCATGCGCACGCGTTCGGACGGAACCCAGCAGACATGCTCTTCGGACGCCTCGCCTCAGTCGTGCTCACCGACAGGCCGGTCACCTCCGAAGACCGGCTCGAAGCGATCGACGCGCGGGCCAGACTGATCGGCACGAGCCCGGCCGAGCTTCGTCACGAGCACGAGTGGTGGGTCCTCGGAGCGGTCGGGACTCCTGAACAGGTGGCCGACGAGTTGATCCGGCGAACGATCGATCTGGGCATCAACGAGCTCGTGATCTGCATGGACACCATCGGAACGATCTCCTATGGACGGACGATGCAGCAGCTCCGCCGCTTCGCAGCGGACGTCGCCCCGGCATTCCGGCAGGCCACCATCCATGATGTCCCGACCTTGGGGAGAGCCGAGTGACCACAGCACGGGAAATTGGCGTCTACCTTAACGGTGTCGGCGGGGACTACGCGCTCATGCGGGATGCCTGGCAACTCGCGGAGGCAACGGGCTTCACCCACGTCTGGTCGATGGACAACGTGGTCGGACCCGTCCCGTACCGAGCGGAGATGCCGGTGCTCGACACCTGGACCGTGATGCCTGCCC
>CAZQPJ010000506.1:0-1607 GCA_964595105.1 uncultured Bifidobacterium sp. | reverse complement strand
GCAGCGCGTCGAGGTGGGGTGTGGCCGAGGCCGGCGTGGAGGTGGCGATGTCGGTGAGCGGGGCGGTGGCGGTCATGTGGCGTCGAGTTCGGTCATGCGGCGCAGGTGGCCGTCGGTCCGGAAGGTTTCGTGCTCGCGTTGAAGGGCGCTGAGCGAATAGGAGGTCACGTCCACTCGATCGACATCGGCCGGGGCGAGTGCACCCACGTGACGGTAGCCGCTGTCGAACAGTCGGCGCACGGCCGCGAGGGATCCGTTGGGATCACCCTCGCGGCCCGTGCCGCGGTATCCGTAGCCCTCCACCAGTCCGGCGGTGATGAGCGACTGGAACCCGAGCCGCCACATGAACTTCGGGCTCGCCTGTGCCAGCACTTCGGGGCTGACAGTGAGGAGGAAGTTCTCCTGCTGCCGAATCCATGGCTTCACGCATGAGTTGGTGAGGACGTAGCGGAATCGATTGGAGCGGTTCACCGCCCCGCCGTGCAGCAGGCGACCGTCGAACATCAACACGGTTCCTGCAGGTGCCTCGAGGTTGATGGGCCGTGGCAGCGGCCCGTACAACTCACCCGAGTCCGGCGAGCCGTTGTAGCGGTGCGAACCCGGTATCAGGAGGGTGCCGCCGTTCACCTCGTTCACGTCCTGGAGGACGTACATGGTGTTCACCAGCACCGGCGCCTCGGCGGGGTTGTAGGGGGCAATGAAGGTCTGGTCCTGGTGCATCGCCTGCGGGTGGCAGCCCGGGTAGGAGATGTTCGACAGCAGGCTGAAATGGTGCCAGCCACGGCCGAGGAACTCGTCGAGCATTCGTTCGATCATCGGACCGGCCTGCACGTACTGCGGGTCGTGTTCGATGAGGCCCACGAAATCGCGGCCCTTGTTCACCAGCGACCACACGTGCTGCTGCGACTGCACGAGATACGCAATGCCCAGTGCTCGCTCGGCTGCTGCCTGTTCCTCCACCCGGTCGTGGATGCGTCGGCACTGTTCTGCCGAAAGTCCGTCGGCAATGAGGCAGAAACCCCACTCGTGCAGATGTCGCCGGAGGACGTGGAGGTCGCGTGTCGCTTGCGGCAGGTCGTGCTCGCTCCAGTAGGGGTGCTTCCGGGCGACCGTGGTGTCGTAGTACCACCCGTTGCCCCATTCGAGTTCGGCTTCTGCCTTCGGCGGCAGGAGCCACGGGTTGTGGCGAATGATCGACGAGTAGGGCTCGCCACTGCGCAGGAATTCGGCGTAGGGACGCACCGCGTCGACCGAGGCGGCCTCGATACCCTCGGCGGTGAACTCGAACGGGATGGTCGAGTCGTCCACGGTCGACTCAGTTGCCGGTGAGGCGCACCGGCAACTGTTTGATGCCGTGGATGAACGATGAGCGCAGTTTCGTGACCTCGCCCACGAGTTCCACCGAGTCGACCCGATCGACGAGTTCCTCGAACAGGATGCGCATCTCCATCTTCGCAAGGTTGAAGCCGAGGCAGTGGTGCGGGCCACCGCCACCGAAGGTGAGGTGCGGGTTCGGGTTGCGGGTGACATCGAAGCGGTACGGATCGGCGAACACGGCCTCATCGCGGTTGGCCGACGCATAGAGCATCACCACTGCGTCGCCTTCC
>CAZQPJ010000505.1:0-1611 GCA_964595105.1 uncultured Bifidobacterium sp. | reverse complement strand
CCTGCCAGTCGAGCCACAGGAAGTCCTTGTGCAGCCCGGCCGAGAGGTGGTCCCACGGAAGCACCTCGTGCTGGTCGCGGTGGCGATGCACGTACCAGTCGATCGACAGACCCTCGGCGGCCATCGCGGCCTCCCACCGTCCGAGCCGGAAGAACTCGCTCCATTCCTGGAAGACACCGCCGTCGCGCCACACGCGCTCCATCACGGCGCCGATGCGGCGATCGCCGCGTGCGGCGATGCCCTCAGCCAGAGTGGCTGCCGGGTCGTGCCACTTCACGTTCACGCCCTTGGCACGCTGCGCGGCGTCGCGCACCAACTGCACCTTGCGGCGGAGTTCGGTGGTGGTGTTCTGCCCGAACCACTGGAACGGTGTGTGCGGTTTGGGAACGAACCCACCGAGGCTCACGGTGACGCTGGCACGGTTGGTGTGGCGCTTGCCGATCTGCACGCAGTTGCGGGCGAGGTCGACGATGCCGAGCGTGTCGGCATCGGCCTCCGTGGGAAGGCCCGTGAGGAAGTACAACTTGGCCCGGTGCCAGCCCTGCGAGAACGCCGACTCCACCGCGCCGTAGAGGTCTTCCTCGGTGATGAGCTTGTTGATCACCTGACGCAGGCGCCAGCTGCCGGCCTCGGGGGCGAACGTGAGGCCGCTGCGGCGGCCGCCCGACACCTCGCCGGCCAGCCCCACCGTGAATGCGTCGACGCGCAGCGATGGCAGGCTGATGGAGATGGTGTCGCTGGCCCCGCACCCGGCAGGGTTGATGCTGCGGGTGACCTGTTCGATACCGCTGAAGTCGGCGGTCGACAGCGACGTGAGGCTCACCTCGTCGTACCCGGTTCGGCGCAGGCCCGACTCGATCATGGTGCGCACCTGCTCGGCCGGACGCTCGCGCACGGGACGGGTGATCATGCCCGCCTGACAGAACCGGCAGCCTCGGGTGCACCCACGGAACACCTCGACGGCCAACCGGTCGTGCACCACCTCGGTGAGCGGAGCGAGCGGGCTCTTCGGATACGGCCAGGCACCGAGGTCGGCCACCGTTCGCTTGTGCACCACGGCCGGCACGTCCGGGTAGCGGGGCGTCACGGCCCGCAGGTCGGCGCCGTCGTACTCGACCTCGTACATCGAGGGCACGTACACGCCCGGCACCTTCGACAGCTCACGCAGCACGCCCTGCCGGCTGCCTGGCGTGCGGCCGGACGCTTTCCAATCGCGCACCACATCGGTGATCTCACCGATCACCTCCTCGCCCTCTCCCAGCACCACCAAGTCGACATAGTCGGCCAACGGCTCCGGGTTGAACGCACAGTGGCCGCCGAGCACCACCAGTGGGTGCGACTCATCTCGATGCGCTGATCGGACCGGCATACCCGCCAGATCGATCATGTTGAGGACGTTCGTGAACACCAGCTCGGCGGCGAGACTGAATGCGAAGAGGTCGAAATCGCCGGCGGCGCGGTGCGTGTCGACCGAGAAGAGAGGCACCCCATTGGCCCTGAGCAGCGCCTCGAGGTCGCTCCAGGGCGCGTAGGTACGTTCGGCGACTGCGTCGTCTCGTTCGTTCAGGATTTCGTAGAGGATCTGGAGCCCCTGGTTGGGCAAACCGATTT
>CAZQPJ010000504.1:0-1611 GCA_964595105.1 uncultured Bifidobacterium sp. | reverse complement strand
CGTGCCGCCCAGGCCGTGCAGCAGGCCGACGGTGGTCACTGCGCGAGCGCGTGCTCGATGTCGGCCACCAGATCGGCCGGGTCTTCCAGACCCACCGACATGCGGATGAGGCCCGGGGCAACACCCTGCGCCGCGGCCTCGTCGGCCGTGAGGCTTGCGTGGGTGGTGGTGGCCGGGTGGCACACCAACGTCTCGGGCCCGCCCAGCGATGTGGCCACCCGCAGCAGTTTCACGTGGGCGAGGAACCGCTCGACGGCGGGTTGACCGCCAGCGAGTTCGAACGCCAGCACGGTGCCGAACTGGCGCATCTGCCGCTTGGCCAGTTCGTGCTGCGGGTGCGATGCCAGGCCCGGGTAGTGCACGGCGCGCACGGCGGGGTTGCGCTCGAGTGACTCGGCCAGGAACTGGGCGCTGCGGCACTGGTGGCTGGTACGCACGCCCAGGGTGCGGATGCCGCGCAGCGCGTTGAGCGCGTCGAACGGCGAGGGCGTGGCCCCGTGCAGCACGCTGTACGCCCACACGGCGTCGATGAGATCGCGCTCACCGCTGATGACTCCCAGCGTGGCGTCGTTGTGGCCGGCGATTCCCTTGGTGGCCGAGTGCAGCGACAGGTGCACGCCGTGCGCCAGGGGCTGCTGGCCGAGCGGTGTGGCGAACGTGGAATCGACCACGGTGATGGGCCCGCGCAGGGCGCCGATCTCGTCGAGGTCGGTGAGTTGCAGGCACGGGTTCGACGGCGTCTCGGCCAGCACCAGCATCGTGCGGCCGGGCCGCACCGCGGCCGCGAAGGCGCCGGGCTGTGTGCCGTCGACGAACGTGACGTCGATGCCGAAGCGTGCGCACGGCCCCTGCAGGAAGGCGAGCGTGGCGGCGTAGAGGTTGCGCTGGGCGACGATGTGGTCGCCCTGGCTGCACAGGGCCAGCACCACCGAGCTGATGGCGCCCATCCCGCTGGCGAAGGCGAGCGAGGCCTCGGCACCCTCGAGGTCGGCAACGGCGTCCTCGAACGAGCGCACGGTGGGGTTGCTGTAGCGGCTGTAGAACTCGTCGCAGCGCACCCCCGTGGCGCGGCGGCGGGCGTCGACCATGCCGGTGCTCTGCCACACGCTGCTGGCCCACAGGGCCGGTGCCAGTGAGGTGCCGCTGGCGGCCCGGCCGCTGGTGATGGCGCGGGTGGCCGGCTGGTGCTGCGGTTCGTGCTGCGGCTGGTCGGACATCATCGCAAGGCTACCCACCGCCACCTTGTCGGTCGCCCGCATTGTGCGTACGGTGCCGTGCATGATCGGTCGGCTCGACGAGGTGGTCATCGACTGCCACCACCCGATGGCACTTGCGGAGTTCTGGCAGCGCGTGCTGGGCGGCTGGGTGGTGCAGCAGAGTCACGAGTGGGTGGCGCTCCAGCCGCCCTCGGGCATCACCGTGTCGTTCCAGTTGGTGCCCGAGGCGAAGACCGTGAAGAACCGGGTGCACCTCGATGTCGACGTCGACGATCTCGAGGTGGCCACTCGTGCTGCCGAGGCGTTGGGCGCCGTGCGGTCGGGTGCGCCGGTGTACGACGAACTCGGTGGCTTCCAGGTGATGCTCGACCCGGAGGGCAACGAGTTCTGCTTC
>CAZQPJ010000503.1:0-1617 GCA_964595105.1 uncultured Bifidobacterium sp. | reverse complement strand
GACGATGAGCTGGACATGGAGTCGTTCCTCCGCATCCGTTCGGAGCAGACCGATCAGTCCATCGACTATCTCCGCGACTACTACGCCACCTATGAGTGTCTGGTGGCAGGAACGCCGGAGCAGGTGGCGGCAGGGATCGTCGAGCGTGTGTACGAACTCGGCATCGATCAACCAATCGTGATGGTGGGCTCGCTCGATACGCCTGCCTTCGGAACGGACCTCGACGCACTCGCTGCCTTTGGCCAGCACGTGCTTCCACTCCTTGAAAGGACCATGGAATGACTCCACGAGACGACGAGTCGAACAGCGCGACTGCTGCAGCGATCATCGCTGCCTACAGGGGCGATGACGGTCACGGACTCGACGCGCTGGAGCACTTGCTCGATGACGCCGTGGTCACCACTGACTGGATGTACCCGGGTGAGACGCTGATCGGCCGGGCTGCCTTCGTCGAGCGGGTGCTCGTCGAGGCAGGTGCTGCATTTCCGGATGCGACAGAAGAGATCATCAGCACGACGTTCGATGGTGAGACGCTTGTCGTCCGGGCCCAGTTTCGGGCGACCTTCAGTGGCCCCTACTACGGTCTGGCGCCACACTTCGGTCCGTTGAGTTGGCAGATCGTGGATCACTGGCACCTCGAAGGAGGCCGCGTCGTCAGGATCGCCTTCGCGGCTGACTCGGCGGACGCCCATCGACAACTGGGGAGTGCGGTGCACTGACCGGCTTGATCGGTCGGGCCGTCGTCAATGACGTCAGATCCCGACCAGTCGACGTCAGCTCTCCGGGGCCTCTCGAGACCGCCGCACCCACTCGTAGACCTGCTTGTGGATGTGCACCTGGACGAGCGTCTGCAGCTGGAGGACCCCTGGAATCTGCCGGATTCGATCGTTCACGATCTGAAGAAGGTGCTCCGTGTCCTCGCAGACGAGCTCGACGAACAGGTCGAACGGTCCGATCGTCACCACGACGTACTCGACTTCCGGTATCTCCCCCAGTGCCTGGGCAACGACTCCGGAGTCCCCTTGCACGGTGACGAGGATGTTGGCCACCATCCGCTCGCCGAGCATCGTCGGGTCGACGATCGCACTGACGTGCAGCACGGAATTCTCACGCATGCGGGTCACCCGCTGACGCACGGCACCTTCGGAGAGGCCGAGGTCGTCGGCGATCGCCCGAAAAGAACGCCGACCATCTCCTTGAAGATGGCCGATGATCGCCAGATCTGTCTCGTCCAGGGACACATCGGACCGCCGCCGTCGTCGTGTTCGGGGAGCGCTGTCGCCGTTTTCGAGGACCACTGTCTCACACCGTACCCGTGGATCCCTGTGAGATGCACCTTCCATTCGACATCGACCGGTCGGCAAGGAACGCCCTCTCGGTGCGGGCTGCGGTGGGTGCGTTCCCTGGCCCGCCGGAGCGAGTTCACTCGTTGGGTGACCTTCATGGGTCGAGCGGCGCTCTCATCTCTGTGACGCACCTGGGCACCTACACCGCCGTACACCCGACCGTTACTGTCGCCGTGTGGCGGAGTTGACCCCGGGCCTGTACGAGCAGCTGGTCACGGCTGGGCTCGAGCGTCGCCTGCAGCTGATCCCTGGTGAACTTGCGGCCCGCGGC
>CAZQPJ010000502.1:0-1624 GCA_964595105.1 uncultured Bifidobacterium sp. | reverse complement strand
CCCTGGTTGGATCGACACGCCGCTCCTCAAGCCCATGGACCCGATGATGATGGCGGGCATCGTCATGCAGATCCCTCGCGGCCGCCTTGGCTCAGCCGAGGAACTGGCAGAGTTGGTGCGCTTTCTCTGCGGGCCGGAGAGCAGCTACTGCAACGGCGACGTGTTCGCAGCCTCTGGAGGTTTTGCCTGATGCCCACCATCTTCACTCGCATCATCGCCGGCGAGATACCCGGCACGTTCGTGCACCGGGACGATCGGTGCGTGGCGTTCATGTCGATCAATCCCCTGGCGCCCGGGCACACACTCGTGGTGCCGGTGGACGAGATCGACCACTGGGTCGACATGCCGAGCGATCTCGGAGCGCACATCTTCGCCGTGGCACATCGCATCGGACGCGCGCAGCAGGTTGCCTTCGGATGCGAGCGGGTGGGAATGATCATCGCCGGGTACGAGGTACCCCACGCCCACGTGCATCTCGTACCCACCACCAACATGGGCCAACTCGACTTCTCGAATGCGGCAAGCACCGTCACCCGCGAGGAACTCGACGCTGCAGCCGCGGCCATCGTGTCGGCGCTCCGCTGACGTTCGGAGAATCGGTCTCCATCGTGTTGGTCAACCCTCTTCGTTGACGGGAAGGATCAAGTCGGCGCCCTTGTTCCGCACGGAGTTCACTGCGGTACTGACCGGGTGCATCGTGAGGACGCCCACCGGAGCGGGACGAAGCAGGTGCTGCAGCACGTCGGTGTCGCTGTTGCTTGCGTCGAGCCACTCCTGCCAGTCGGCGGCATCGAGCAGTACGGGCATGCGATCGTGCACCGGGGCCATCGTGTCGTTCGCTGCAGTGGTGATGAGGGTGCAGGTGTGGAGCCACGGCGCTTCGGCGGGGGCCGCCGGGTCGCGCCAGGCACCCCAGAGACCGGCCATCGCCAACGGTGAGCCATCGACGCTGTGGATGTACATCGGTGTCTTGCCGCGTGGCCCGGCCTTCCATTCGTAGAACCCATCGACGGGCACAATGAGACGCTGGTGGCGGAAGAGACGCTTGAAGGATGGCTTCTCGGCGAGCGTCTCCGACCTGGCGTTGATCATTCGGGAGCCGATGGACACGTCCTTCGCCCACGATGGTACGAGGCCCCAGCGAAACGCCTCGACGGATCGCTCGCCGGCCGAGTCGACGACGCCGAGCACCTCCGTGGTGGGGGCCACGTTGTAGTTCGGAGCGGGCGAGGCAGCATGGGCTGAAGCTCCGAAGAAGTCGGCCACCTGTTGTGACGTCTGAGTGGCGACGAACCGACCGCACATCGAACGAACGGTATCGGCGGCGACCGGCGACGCGGGCGGTCAGCCCCCGGGTACCGGCACCGCCGGATCGCCGGTGTCGACCAAGGTGGTCGTGGTGGTGAGGTCGGTGTCGATCATCGGAATGGTGGATACCGGCGGCTTCGTGACCGGCACGATCACCGGAGGACGCGCCGTGGTGACCGGCACTGTCGACGACGCCTCGGTGACGACGGTGCTCGTGGTGGTGGCGGCCGACTCCGTGGTCGGAGCCGTCGAGATGGTGGTGTCGATCGACAACGTCGTGTCGACGGTGACCTCCACCGACACTGGATCCGTGGGC
>CAZQPJ010000501.1:0-1630 GCA_964595105.1 uncultured Bifidobacterium sp. | reverse complement strand
TCACACCCACCGAAGCGCTCGCGATGGTGAAGTCGATGGCCACGGCCAAGTTCGTCGAGACCGTCGACGTGGCAGTGCGTCTGGGCGTCGACCCGCGCAAGGCCGACCAGATGGTGCGCGGCACCGTGGGTCTGCCCAGCGGTACTGGCAAGGACGTCCGCGTGGCCGTGTTCGCCGCTGGCGAGGCTGCTCAGGAGGCCCGCGACGCAGGCGCTGATCTGGTGGGTGCCGACGATCTCGCTGCCGAGATCGAGAAGGGCAACTTCAACTTCGACATCGCCATCGCCACCCCCGACATGATGCCGCTCGTTGGTCGTCTCGGCCGCACGCTCGGCCCGCGTGGCCTGATGCCCAACCCGAAGACCGGCACCGTCACCAACGACGTGGCGCGTGCGGTCAGCGAGTTCAAGGGCGGCAAGGTGGAGTACCGCACCGACCGCTACGGCAACGTGCACGTGCAGCTCGGCAAGGCCAGCTTCGCCCCCGAGGCGCTCGAGGCCAACTTCCGTGCCGTGCTCGACGAGCTGCAGCGTGCCAAGCCGGCTGCCGCCAAGGGCCGCTACCTGAAGAAGATCACGGTCAGCAGCACCATGGGCCCCGGCGTGAAGGTCGACACCAACCGTCTCCGCCCCGAAGTCTGACCCTTCGTCCCTACGTCTGCGTACGAGCCGCCGAGCCCCAGGGCCGGCGGCTCGTGCCGTTCTCGCCCCTACGCTCACCACGATGTCGACCGAGTTCCTCAGTGCCACCCCGGCGTTCGCAGTGTCGAACATCGATCGGTCGGTGGCGTTCTTCACTGCGGTCCTGTCGTTCGAGGCGGCCGTCGAGAACGATGGCTTCGCCCTGCTGCGGCGTGACCGAATCGCACTCACCCTGTGGCTGGCGGATGGCAGCGCACCGGGGGCCGAACGTGAACTTGCCGGCACCGTGTCGTGTCGGATCGAAGTGACGGGAATCGACAGCTGGTACGAGCAGTGCCGCGCCGCGGGGTGTGTGCATCCCAACGGACACCTGTCCGACACCGAGTGGGGCACGCGGGAGTTCGCCGTGCTGGATCCGGACAACAACCTCATCTCGTTCTGGCAGCGGTTGGCGACCTGACCGCCTCCCGTTAGCCTTCACCCGTCAATCAAACCGGTCGCTCGCCGTAGACCGCTGGCCCAATCCCGTTCGGGTGCGGACAATGGATTCGTTCCACCAGCCGAGGTGAACCTGCGCCGGACCGATCGAACGGTTCTCCGTCCTTTCGCTCCTCGCGGTGTTCGCTCTTGCGAGCACCCCGAGTCGTAGCGAAAGGAGGTGTACATGACAACAGAGAATCCCCGTGCAGAGAAGGTCGCGGTGGTCGAGGAAGTCACCGCGAAGCTGCAGGCAGCCGAGGCGGTGTTCGTCACCGAGTACCGCGGTATGAGCGTCGGTCAGCTCGCCGGCCTGCGCCGTCAGCTGAAGCCGACAGGTGCCGAGTACAAGGTGTACAAGAACACCCTGGCCCGGTTCGCCGCACAGAATGCCGGTCTGGATGGTCTTGCCGATCACTTGGTGGGTCCGTCGGGTCTGGTGTTCGCCAGCGGTGACATCGCCGCCACGGCGAAGGCACTCCGCGACGCTGCCAAGGCGAACCCGCTCCTCA
>CAZQPJ010000500.1:0-1632 GCA_964595105.1 uncultured Bifidobacterium sp. | reverse complement strand
GGGTCACGTGGAGGGCGGCGCGCAGGTTCACGTCGACCACGAGGTCGATGATGTCGGCGCTGTTCGCTGCGAATGGCTCGAGCGCGGGCAGCACTCCGGCGTTGTTCACCGCCACGTCGATCTGCAAGCCACCGAGCGCGTGCTCGGTGGCGGCGCGGTTGCGGAGGTCGAGCCCATGCGCGTGCGCACCGGTGTCGGATGCGAGGGCGTGAAGGTCGGCATCGTCGATGGCGACGGCATGCACCTCCATCCCCCTGGCCACGAATGACCGCACGATGGCGGCCCCAATGCCCCGTGACGCCCCCGTCACGAGTGCGCGTTGGTATCTGCTCACACGATCACCGCCCCTCCGGACACGACGATGTTCTCGCCGACGATGCTGATGTTGCTGGGTGACGCGAGGAAGGCCACGAGTTCGGCGATCTCGGTCGGTTCGATGGGATGCCGCGTGGGAAGGCCAGCCACCATCGGTGCGTACCAGTCGGTGGCCTTGGCGGTGTCGGTTGCCAGCGGGCCGGGGGCCACGGCGTTCACCACGATGCCCTCGGGTGCCACCTCGAGCGCGATGGAACGGGTGATGCTGATGACCGCCGCCTTGCTGGCTGCGTAATGGGCGTTCGGCGGGTGGGCCTTCACGCCGTCGATCGACGACACGTTCACGATGCGTCCACCGCCCACCGCACGCATGTGCGGGATGGCCTCGATCATCATGAAGTAGGTACCGAGCACGTTGATGTCGAGCACGTGGTGCCAGTCGTCGGCCGACATGTTCAGCAACGGCTTGCGTGGGAACACGCCGGCGGCGTTCACGAGCACGTCGAGGCGACCGAATGCTGCAACCGTGGCCGCCGCCGCATCGGCACACGCGTCGCGGGTGCGCACATCGGCTACCACCGGCAAGGCGTTCGCCCCTTCGGCGCCGAGTACGTCGGCGGCCGCCGACAGGGCGTGGCCGTCGCGGCCCACGAGCGCGACGGCCACGCCGTCGGCCGCGAGGCGCCGGGCACAGGCGAGGCCGAGGCCCCGACTGGCACCGGTCACCAGGGCGACCCGGGTGGGTGACTCGGCCATGTCAGCGGTGGACGGAGCCATGGTTGGTGTCGAGCAGGCGCACCTTGTTGACCGCGTCGATGCGGTCTTCGGCCATGCGGTCGGCGGCCCGGTAGAAGGGGATGCCGTCTCGGTCGGCGATGGCGAACACCTCGAGGGTGCGGTCGTACACGCGTCGCACGTTGGCCCACGCCCGCTCGGACTGGAAGCCACCCTTGCGGAACCGGTCGGTGTCGAAGATGGTGCCGCCCGAGTTGGCCACGTAGTCGACGGCGTAGGTGATGCCCCGTGCCTGCAGCTCGTCGCCGTGACGCTCCTCGGCGAGGATGTTGTTGGCGCTGCCGGCCACCACCTTGCCGCGCAGGCGCGGGATGGTGTCGTCGTTGATGATGGCGCCCAGTGCGTACGGGGCGAAGATGTCGGCGTCGACGTCGTAGATCTCGTGGGGGGCGCAGGCGTCGACGCCGTAGGTGTCGACCGCGTGCGCCACCTTCTCGGGGTCGACATCGGCCACGGTCACCCGGGCACCCTCGTCGACCATCAGCTTCAGCGCCTTCGAGCCGCACACGCCCAGGCCCTGCA
>CAZQPJ010000499.1:0-1634 GCA_964595105.1 uncultured Bifidobacterium sp. | reverse complement strand
ACACCCCCATCCCCCACCCCCCTGTCCGAGTGCCAGCTCGCCATCCGAGTGCCAGCTCACCATCCGAGTACCCACTCGCAACCGTGGGGGCACCAGCCACTCGGATGTCGGGGCCGGGGGTCGGGGAGCCGCTGGGTGCCCACTTCGCAGCCCGCTCGGGCGACAAGGGCGGCAACGCCAACGTGGGCATCTGGGCACGCGGCGGCGACGGCTACGCATGGCTCGACCACCACCTCACTGCCGACCGACTGCGCTCGCTGCTGCCGGAAGCCGCCCATCTCGACGTGCGCCGCTACGAACTCCCCAACCTCCACGCCCTCAACTTCGTCATCGTCGGTCTTCTCGGCGAGGGGGTGGCCAGCAGCACGGCATTCGACGCGCAGGCGAAGGGCCTCGGCGAATACCTGCTGAGTCGCGTCTGGACCTGAGCGTCCGGTACCGAAACGGCGCGTCAGGGCAGCAGTCGGTAGCCGATACCGCGGGCGGTGACGATGATCTTCGGGTCGTCGGCGTGGTCTTCGATCTTCACTCGCAACCGACGCACGTGTGCATCCACGAGGCGACTGTCGCCGAGGTATTCATAACCCCACACGCGCTCCAGCAACTGGTCACGCGACAACACCATGTTGGCGTGGTCGGCGAACTCGCACAGCAGACGGAACTCGGTCTTGGTGAGGTTCAGCTCGACACCACCCTTCAGCACGATGCCCTGTTCACGGCGCAGTTCGACATCGCCGAAGCGGGAGATGGCCGTCGATGCAAGTGTCGACTCACGCAGGTGCACCCGACGCAAGGCGGCTCGGATGCGCGCCGCGAGTTCCTTCGGCACCACCGGCTTGGTGACGTAGTCGTCGGCGCCGGCCTCGAGGCCGGCCACGAGGTCGTAGGTGTCGGTCTGTGCCGTGACGATGATGATCGGCACGATGCTGCTGGTGCGCAACTGCCGGCACACGTCGAACCCCGAGAGGTCGGGCAGACGGAGGTCGAGCAGCACCAGGTCGGGCTCGTGCTCGGCGAACAACGCGAGTCCGGTGCGACCGTCGGGCGCCTCGCGCACCGCATAGCCCTCGTCCTCCAACGCCAGTTTCAGTGCGGTGCGGATGCCGTCGTCGTCCTCGATGAAGAGCAGCGAGTTCACGTTCACACTCTGCCAGAGGAGCGGAATCTGTTACAGAAAACGCACAAAGGGGTCGCCGTCCTGTCACACAGGCCCAGCAGACTCACTCATGTTCACGCTGCCTCGGTGGGGTACCTTCCTCCCCCTGGTGCCTCACCGGCAGCGTTGAACCAGCGGGCACGTCCGGGCGATACGTCGCCACCACCTCAACGGAGGAACGACATGCTGGCTCCCTCACTCACGGCTCACGCCGACCTCGTGCGGCACCACATCGCGGTGACCATCCACGGCCCTCTCACCACCACCGACCACGGCGCGGCACTGGCAGCAGCGTGCCTGCCGCTCCCCCGCACCTATGGGCTGCTGGTGAACCTCAGCGGTGTCACCGTGATCACCGAGAGCGGACTGGAGGCACTGCGCACGCTCGCTGCGGTCGCAGTGGCATCCGGACACCGCATCGCGTTCGTCTGCACCGAGCTGATGTTGCGCGCCGAACTCGTGCTGGCCGACCTCGACA
>CAZQPJ010000498.1:0-1636 GCA_964595105.1 uncultured Bifidobacterium sp. | reverse complement strand
TGGTGGCGCCCGGCGACCCCGGCGACCCGATGAGCGACGAGGAGTTGCTGGCGAAGTACCGGCGCCTCACCGCGCCGGGTTGAGCTCCGGCGGAGGCACGAGCACGAACTTGCCGACGTGGCGCTTCAGCAGGAACTCGCGTTGTGCGTCGGCGATCCGTTCGAGAGGGAAGGTGGCCGCCACCAATGGGCGGATCTCGCCACGCTCGATGTAACCGACGAGGTTCGGGAACACCGGTTCGTCCCATGCGGTGCAACCGATGAGCGTGATGTCCTTCAGGTACATGGTGCGCATGTCGAGCGGAACGATCGGCCCGCCGATGGCGCCCGACGACACGTAACGGCCACCCCGCCTCAGCACCTTCAGCATCGACTCGAAGCCGGGTCCGGCGACGTTGTCGACCACGAGGTCGACGGTCTCGTCGCCCAGCAGGGATGCGGCGTCGTCGTGGCGGTCGATCACCCGGTCGGCACCGATGCTGAGCACCTGCTGTGCCTTGTCGCCACCCACCACTGCGGTGACGGTGGCTCCGCGGCGCTTCGCCAACTGCACCGCAGCCGACCCCACACCGCCCGACGCGCCCGTCACAAGCACGTGCTCATCTGCCGCTGCCCGTGCACGGTGCAGCATGTTCTCGGCGGTGGCGTACGCGCAGGGGATGGTGGCGAGTTCCACGTCGGTCCAGTCGCAGCGCACCTCGAACACCTCGCCGGCCGGCACCTTCACCAGCTCCGCGAACGCACCGTCGAAATCGGAACCCATCCAGACGTTGTCCATCGAGTCGAACCCGTTCGGCCGCATGCACGCACGCACCAGCACACGTCGACCGAGCATCGCCGGGTCGACGCCCGGACCGACAGCGACCACGCGGCCGCAACAGTCGGTGCCCTGGATGAACGGGAACGGCGTGGCCGCGTTCCAACCGCCATCGGCCTTGTGCGTGGGGCGCTCCTCCTCCACAGCCGCAGCCGCGTTCGTCTCGGTGGTGACCGACGAGGAGTACCAGCCGAGACGGGTGTTGATCTCGGTGTTGTTCACACCCGCGGCCAGCACCCGCAGCAGCACCTCACCCGCGCCCGGCACCGGGTCGGGAACCTCGCACCACACCAAGCGGTCGTAGCCACCGTTGCCGGTGGTGACGACGGCCCTCATGTCAGTCGACCAGCGAGTCGGCGCGCAGACCGGCGCGTTCGAGATGAATGGGAAGGACGCGGCCGTACAGCTGGCGGGCGCGCTCGGGCTGGGCGACCATTCCCGGCTCCTCCACGTAGCTGAAGATGGCCACGTACCGCATGCGCGGCCCGCTGAGGGGCGTCACCCGGTGCAGCGAGTAGCGACCCTTGAAGATCTGCAGGTCGCCCGGCTCGAGCCGCAGCGTACGGATGAGCGACTGGTCGCCGTCGAGCACGCGCTCCACACCCTCGTAGTTCTCGTCGATGGGCGTGCGCAGGTATGGGCTGTACTCGAAGTCGCCGCCACCCTCGGCGTTCTGGATGGCGAGGGTGACCGTGTAGTTGTTGGTGTCGAAGTGCCACGGGAATCCGTTGCCCTCCTCGGCCAGGTTCACGATGACGTCGGCCAACGGGTCGGCGTAGGGGAAGAACCGCTCCTCGCCGAGGGCTTCCTGGATGAACGG
>CAZQPJ010000497.1:0-1638 GCA_964595105.1 uncultured Bifidobacterium sp. | reverse complement strand
GGCGCAGGGCGGCCTGTGCCGCCATGTCGACATCACTGAACATCAGCGGCATGAAGTCACGCTTCTCGAGGCCGATGCCGTGCTCGCCCGACAGCACGCCTCCTGCGGCCACCGAGGCGCGCACGATCTCTTCACCCGCCGCGTGCACCCGGTCCATCACACCCGGCTCGCGCTTGTCGAACACCAGCAGCGGATGAAGGTTGCCGTCGCCCGCATGGAACACGTTCAGCACCAGCAGGTCATGCCGCTCGGCGATCTCGTACACCTTGTCGAGCACCTCGGGCAGCATCCGCCGCGGCACCACGGTGCCGTGCAGGTAGTAGTTCGGCGTGATGCGCGCCACGGCGCCGAAGGCAGTCGTGCGGCCCTGCCACAGCAGGGCGCGCTCGGCTTCGTCCTGAGCGATGCGCACGGTGCGAGCGCCGTTCGCCTTCCCGATGGCAACGATTCGTTCCACGTCGGCTTCCAGCCCGTGCGGCAGCCCGGCAACCTCCACCAGCAGCACCGCCGCAGCGTCGAGCGGCAGGCCAGCATGGATGTACTCCTCCACCGCCTTCACGCACAGCCGGTCCATCATCTCCAGCGCTGCGGGCACCATGCCGGCGGCGATGATGTCGCCCACGGTGGTGGCACCCGCCTGCACCCACTCGAAGTCCAGCAACATCGTGCGCACCGCAGGCGGGTTCTGCGTGAGACGCACGTTCACCTTCGTGGCGATGCCGCACATGCCTTCGCTGCCCACGAACGCGCCACGCAGGTCGAGACCCTCGGTCTCCAGCTCATCGCCGCCCAGCATCACCACCGTTCCGTCGGGCAGCACCACTTCCAAACCCAGCACGTGTGCGGCGGTGACCCCGTCGCTCAGGCAGTGCGGTCCGCCGGAGTTGTTGGCCACGTTGCCACCGATGGAGCAGCTCTGCTGGCTGCTCGGGTCGGGAGCGAAGTGCAGGCCGTGCTGCGCCACGTGGCGGCTGAGGTCGAGGTTCAGCACTCCGGGCTCCACCCATGCCGAGCGGTTCACGGTGTCCACCGACAGCACCCGGTTCATCTTCGTGGTGGCGATCACCACTGCACCGTCGAGCGGCACGGCCCCGCCAGCCAGCCCCGTGCCTGCGCCCCGCGCCACGAACGGCACGCCGTGCCGCACCGCAGCTCGCACGGCCGCTTGCACTTCCACCGTGGAGGTGGGGAAACAGACCACCGCAGCGCGGCCCTCGAGGTTCGATGCGTCGTGGCGGTACAGCCCCAGCTCGGTGCTGCCGGTGCGCACCCGGTCGTTGCCCAGCGCCAGCCGGAGTTCGGTGACGAGCGCCTCGCTCATGCGCCCGTGCGGCGCCGACCGGAAGCGTTTCGACCCGATGCGTGTCGGCCCGTGGAATCGCGGCCGTCGCGAACCTGCTTCAGCACGATCACCTGGCCCGGCTCCACCGGCACACCGTCGACCATCACGGTGTCGCCCTCGGAGAGGTCGTCGGCCAATGAGTGAGCGCCCCCGTTCATGCGGCTGCGCAGTTCGGCTTCCTTCGCCTGCATGGCGCGCCGGCCCTCGGCAACGGCGTCGCGCACACGTGCGGTGGCCTTCTTCGCCACGTTCGCGGGCGCGAGCTCGGTGGCCACCTCGTGCACCTTCTTGCGCGC
>CAZQPJ010000496.1:0-1643 GCA_964595105.1 uncultured Bifidobacterium sp. | reverse complement strand
CCTGACGCAGCACGGGTGCCATCTTCTGGCTGACTCGACCGGCGACGATCATGATGTCGGCCTGACGCGGTGAGGCGCGGAAGACCTCCATGCCGAACCGACTGAGGTCGTAGTGCGCTGCACCGGTGGCCATCATCTCGATGGCGCAGCAGGCGAGACCGAACGAGGCGGGCCACGAGCTGCGGCTGCGAGCCCACTTCACCAGGTCTTCCAACTTGGCGGTGATGGCATTGTGCTGCAGGCCCCCGAGCCCGTCGTCGAGAATGTTCTGCACAACGCTCATGCGGCTTCACCTTCCGGACGGCCCTCGAGGCCCACGCGACGAATGGTGCTGCTGAGTGTGCGGTCGGCCGACAGGGCGGGATCGAGGCGGCGCTGCTTCGCCACCGGACCCCAGTCGAGGGCGCCGCGCGCCACCACGTAGACGAACGCACCGAAGAACACCACGCTGAAGGCCACCATCTCCCAGAACGCGTACGTGCCGAGGAACTGTCGGTCGACAGCGAACGGGTAGATGAAGATCAGTTCGATGTCGAACATGATGAAGAGCATCGCCACCACGTAGAACGTCACCGGGAAACGCTCCGGTGGCTCGCGGCTTGGCACGATGCCGCATTCGTAGGGCGCCGTCTTGGCGGCCGACGGGCGACGCGGAGCGAGGAGGCGCGAGGCCCCGAAGCTGAGTGCACCGAACAGCACCGCCAGTATGAGTAGGGCTACGACCGGCAGGTACTGACCCATCATCAGACCTTTGCCGGCAGCGCCTTGGCGGCCAGGTTGTCGCGGACGTATCGATCACGACGGTGCAGCAGCCAGCAGCAGATGAGGAAGATGAGGAGCGACGCGATGGTGATGATGGCGGCGGGCTTTCGCTTCGAGCCGAGGTCGCGAATCATGTAGACGTACTCGTGCGGACGCGAGGTGTCGATGACGGGTCGGGCCGGGGCGCGACCGGGCTCCGTTCGCTGCGGTACCAGCGGCGCCACCTCGACGAGAGCGAAGTGCGGCTCATGGAAGAAGGCGATGAAGTCGATGCTCTTGCCGATGCGCGGGTAGCGATCGCCACCCTTGTCGTACACGTTCACCACGGAGAACTCGCCGCTCTTCAGGGCGCCGGATTCCTCCATCAGCACACTGCCGTTCGAACCCGCCTGCTGGAACGAGGGCAGCGCGGAGTCGAGCTTGCGCCACTTGTTCTTCGCCAGGAGGTCGGTCACCGCCGACGCGTCGGCTGCGCTGTCACCGGAGGGCGTGAACGGCTCGGCGAGAATGCCGGTCTCGTACAACTTGCCCTGGTCGCGCACCACCGTGGCACCGGCGACCGGCTTCCACGACGCGTCGGGCCCGAGGAGACCCTTGCCGTACGACCACCAGATCGCACCCATGAGGAACATCCAGCCGGCGAGACCCGCCAGTGCGACGAGGAACCCCAACCGAGCACCCATGTTGGTGCCGAGGATGAGGTAGACACTGCCGCACAGCACGCCCACCGAGATGATGACGATGAGGATGCCCCGGATCTCGGGCTCCCAGTTGATGGCGAGCAACGCGTTCATCACAACCCCCGCACGTATTCGACGACGGCCTTGATCTGCTCGTCGGTGAGAAGGTGTCCGAACCCGGGCATGCGGCCCGAACCCTGA
>CAZQPJ010000495.1:0-1644 GCA_964595105.1 uncultured Bifidobacterium sp. | reverse complement strand
GGTTCAGCGAGATGTTCTCGAGCGCCGAGACCGCCGGCACGCGTCGTCGGTCGCTGGCGGCACGGCGCATCACCACCTTCAACAGGTCGTAGCTTCGGCCGGCGGACTCGATGATGGGTACGAAGCGGTCGGGTGACATCCGTTCGGCACCGGTGGTGTCGAGCCGCACGAGGGCTTCGGCACCCACCACGCGACCGTGCCGGAGGTCGACGATGGGCTGGTACAGCAGGTGGAATGCCCCTTCATCGAGCGCCTGCATCACCACCCTCGTGAGTTCGTCGTCGGAGTGCGAGGAAGGCTCGGAACTGGAGACCCTCGGCCGCAGCACGGCCTCGATCTCGTCGATCTTGGCGGGCTTGCCACATGCCCCGACCACGTTGAAACCGCTGAGTTCGGCCACCTTGCGGGCGCCCTGCAGCACGGACACGTCGGCACCGGTGAGCAGTACGAGATTCGCCCCGGGCTGGCGATCGGCGAGGTCGCGCATCACGCGCATGCCGTCGGTCTCGCCCAGCGAGAGGTCGAGCATGATCAGGTCGTGACCTCCGCCCACGAGTGCGGACATCTCGGCAGGGGTGCTGGCCACCTCGGTCAGGTAGTCGAACGACATCGCGATGTCGGCGATCAACTGGCAGATCGCAGGGTCGTCGTCGATGACGAGCAGTCGCGGACGAGGCGCGGTCACGGTTGCCCCTTGGACGAGTCGGGCAGTCGGTCGCCGAGGTGAGAGCGCAGGTTGGCGGCAAGGTCGTCGCGTGAGAACGGCTTGGCCAACGTCGCCACGCCGGCGGCCTGGAGCGCCTTGATGCGTTCGCTGAACCCGGTCATGAACACCACGAGCAACGAGGGTTCCAGTTCCACCATGCGCCGCGCCAGTTCGAGGCCGTCGATCTCGGCACCGAGGTTGGCGTCGCTGACCAGCAGTTCGGGGTGGAATTCTTCGGCGAGGCGAATGGCCTCGTCGGGGTCGTGCGCGACCCTCGTGTCCATCCCGAGGTCCTCGAGCCAACCGGCCACGAGGTCGGCGAGTGCGCGTTCGTCGTCCACCACCAGTGCCCTCGTTGCGCTGCGCGACGGCGGCAGGGGCACGTCGTTGCCGGGCGAGGGCACGATCACGGGCGGCAGGAACACCGTCACGGTCGTTCCGACGCCTTCAGCGGATTCGATGGTCGCCCAACCGCCGCTCTGCTGCGCGAAGGAGTAGAGCGTGGACAGGCCAAGGCCTGTTCCGCTGCCAACCTGCTTGGTGGTGAAGAAGGGTTCGAATGCACGGGCCAGCACCTCGGGGCTCATCCCTTTACCAGTGTCGCGCACGGAGAGCGCGATGGCGGGCATGGCCTCGCCGCCCACCGGGGCTGCCACGCAGTGCTCGGCGCGGATCTCGAGTCGGCCGCGGCCCTCCATCGCGTCCCTCGCGTTGAAGACGAGGTTGAGCAGACCGCTCGAGAGTCGGCCGCGGTCGACCATCACGTCGAGGTCGTCGTCGACGACGTCGATCTGCAACTGGTGGGCGGTGCCGAGGGCCTGTTCGATGAGTGGGCGGATGTCGCCGAGGAATTGCCGGATGTTGACGGGTACCGACGCCAGTGGCTGGCTACGGGCCAGCGAGAGCAAGGACTTGGCCACGGTGGCGCCGCGCTCGAC
>CAZQPJ010000494.1:0-1644 GCA_964595105.1 uncultured Bifidobacterium sp. | reverse complement strand
GTCGCCCATGGTGAACTGACCAAGGTCGCCCGACTCGGCGGTGGCGAACAACTTCGCCAGTTCGGGGTCCTTGAACCCTTCCCACGTGGCGAGTTCGGGGTGCTCGTCGACCACGAACTTCGGCACGTACCAGCCGATCTTGGCCTTCGGGCCGAGCTTGCCCATGT
The DNA here is from genome assembly GCA_964595105.1 of uncultured Bifidobacterium sp. Taxonomy (GTDB): domain Bacteria; phylum Actinomycetota; class Acidimicrobiia; order Acidimicrobiales; family Ilumatobacteraceae; genus UBA668. Next base: position 1,477 of record CAZQPJ010000494.1, on the reverse strand, counting down.
CGACCACCGACTTCTTGCCGGTGACGTACGTCTCGTAGTCGGCGGCGTGACCCGACGGCCACACCTCGAGCACGGCGTCGATGCTGCCGTCGTCGAGGCCCTGCCACGTGGCGTTCTCGTCGATGTCGGTGATGTTGACGGTGGTACCGAGCTCGGCCTGGATGACCGCCTGAGCGACGTACGCGTTCACGGCGGATCCGGTCCACGGGTTGGCGGCCAGCGTGATGGCGGCGCCGCCACCACTGCCCGAGTCGCTGCCGCATGCGGCGAGCAGCGAGGCAAGTGCGACGCCGGCGAACAACGCTCGGCTCGTACGGGATGATCTCATTGGTTTCCCCCTTGTTTCGAAGTTCCCCATGCCTGGGTGATGCGGTCCAGCATGATGGCCAACAGCACAATACTCACGCCGCCGGCCACGCCTTGGCCAAGCTTGATGTTCGGCTTGGCCGTTGCCTCGTAGGCCACCAGTCCCAGCGCACCGGCACCCACGAGCGCAGCGATGATCACCGTCGCGAGCACCATCAACAACGTCTGGTTGACCCCGAGCAGGATGGCCTTGCGAGCGAGCGGGAGTTGCACCATCCGCATCTCCTGGCGCGGGGTGGCACCGAACGAGATGGCGGCCTCACGGGGCGGGTGCGGCACCTCACGCATTCCCATCGCGGTGAGGCGGATGCACGGCGGCACGGCGTACACCACACAGGCGACGACGCCCGCCGCGCGGCCCACCGAGAACAGGAACACCACGGGAATCAGGTACACGAACTGCGGCAGCACCTGGGCGATGTCGAGGAAGGGACGAAGCACGCGTTCCACACGATCGGAGCGGCCGGCGAGGATGCCGAGCGGCAGGGCGATGGCCACGCTGAGCACGATGGCCACGAGCACCTGGCTGAGGGTGTCCATCGCGAGGTCCCACAGCGAGATGCGCCCACTCGTGCCACCGGGCACGCTGCCCATCATGGCGATGAGCACCATGCAGGTGGCCACGGTGGCGGCCAACCGCCATCCGCGGCTCAGCCAGCCCACGAACCCCACCGCCACCACCACGAGCAGCCACGGCAGCCACACGAGGAAGTCCTTCAGCGGCTCGAGCACTCGCACCACGAGGAAATCGCTGACACCCTGGGTGATCCCGCGGAAGGTCTGCTGCACCCAGTCGACCGCGCTGTCGATGGGCGGCGAGATGTCGACCGTGAGCCACGATGGGAACGTGCGCAGTCCGGCCACCTGCGCCACGGCCGCTGCACCCACCACCACCCCTGCGGCCGCTGCGATCGACAGTCGCCGACCAGAGCCCGCCGCCGTGCTGATGCGATCGAGGGCGACGGCCAGCAGCACGATGCCGAGTCCGGCCGCAGCGGCCGCCCCGACCTTCTGCTTCTGCAGTGCCGACAGCACGTCCTGGCCGAGGTCGCCGGTGCCCAGCAGCGATGCGAGCACCACGATGTCGAAGGCCATCATGATCACCTGGTTG
>CAZQPJ010000493.1:0-1645 GCA_964595105.1 uncultured Bifidobacterium sp. | reverse complement strand
CGTGAACTGGCGGCCGTGTTGGTGGCGCTGAACTCGTTGTTCCAGATCGTCGCGTTCTCGTTCCTCGGGTGGTTCTACCTCGACGTGCTACCGGGCTGGCTGGGGCTGTCGACCGATGGCATCGAGGTGACCGTGTGGGAGATCGCCAAGAGCGTGCTGGTGTTCCTCGGCGTGCCGCTGCTCGCCGGGTTCCTCACACGCACGTTCGGCGAACGGGCGAGGGGTACCGAGTGGTACGAGCAGCGGTTCATCCCGCGCATCGGCCCGGTGGCGCTCTACGGCCTGCTGTTCACCATCGTCATCCTGTTCGCGCTGCAGGGCGAGCGGATCGCCGACCAGCCGCTCGACGTGGCGCGCATCTCCCTGCCGTTGCTGGCCTACTTCGGCATCATGTGGTTCGGGTCGTTCGCCATCGGCCTGCGAATGGGCCTGCCCTACGAGCGGAATGCATCGGTGGCGTTCACTGCGGCTGGCAACAACTTCGAACTCGCCATTGCAGTGGCCATCGGCGTGTTCGGGGTGTCATCGGGTCAGGCGCTGGCCGGTGTGGTGGGTCCGCTCATCGAGGTGCCCGTGCTGGTGGGTCTGGTGTACGTGTCGCTGGCTGCCCAGCGTCGCGGCGCGTCGCGAGGTGCGTGAACGGCGCTACGCGAGCGGCCGTTGGCGGTCGAGCGTGTACTCCGGTGATGCGAAGCCACCGCCCTGCACGTCGGTGCGGCCGGGCCACGGTGCAACGCGATCGGCGTACTGCTCGGCATCGTCGACGGGCACGAAGCCGAGGGCGATACCGGCGTCGAGCGACCAGAAGCGCCGGGTGTTGGCCGACACGCCGTAGAACGTGGCGTAGGCGACCCCCGGTGCCGACATCGCGGCCACGAACGCCGCAACACAGTCACGCGGGCTGAGCCACGTGGCGAGGTGGCGCTCATTGGTGGGTTCGAGGAGGTACGAGCCGATGCGTACGTTCACCACCTGCAGGCCGAACTTGTCGGCGTACACGCGTCCCACTGCTTCCACGGCCAACTTCGTGGCGCCGTACAGGCCATCGGCCCGGCCCGGCATGTCGGGGTCGACCATGGTGGTGACCGGGTTGAAGCCGGTTGCGCGGTTGCTGCTGGCGAACACCACCCGAGGGATGCCGAGCACGCGGGCTGCCTCGAACACGTGGTGCGAGCCGATGATGTTGCTCTGCACCATGTCGGCGAAGTGGGCCTCGTCGGGGATGCCGGCGAGGTGCACCACGCCGTCGGCGCCCTCGAGTGCTGCCGCGACGGCCCCATAGTCGCGGATGTCGGCGAGCGTGAACGTCGCACCGTCGGGTATGCGGTCGGGGGCGACGATGTCGACCAGGCGCAGGGTGCCCACCACCCCGATGAGACCGTCGACGACGCAGCGGCCGACGCTGCCCGACGAACCGGTGACCACCCACGTCTGGGTGGCGAGTGAGTCAGCCGGATGGGGTGCGTCGTTGCTCATTGCTGCGGCAACGTACCGAAACTCATCGAACCGCTGCGACCACGGATGGCCTCCAATGGATCGCGGGCGTCGTCGATGTAGCCGAGTGCGTATGCCCCGATGCGGTAACCCATCAGGCGCAGCAGGTCGTCGTCGAGCGTCTCGGCCACCTCGCGCGGAACCGACAGGT
>CAZQPJ010000492.1:0-1646 GCA_964595105.1 uncultured Bifidobacterium sp. | reverse complement strand
AGACGAATGTGTATCGTTTTTCGCTGGATGCCTGAGCTTGCCCGACGGTGATCGTGCGACCTCGATCGGCCGAAGCAATCTCCAGCGCCTAACGCCGTCGGGATGCGGCGGGAAGCCTGACCAGAACGGCAGTTCGGTGCGGTATCGAACTGATACCATGTGCCCATGGCCATGACCCTCCGGCTGACCGACAACGAACAAGACGCTCTGCGCGAGCGCGCTGAGGCAGAAGGCATCTCGATGCAGGAAGCGGCCCGGCGAGCCGTGCGCGAGTTCGTCGCGCGCGGCCAGCATCGCGATCGTGTCTCCTCGGCAGCCGCGCTCGTGATGGACCGCCACCTCGACGCACTGCGCCGTCTCGGCGAATGAACGAACCGATCGAGTACCTCGACCTCGACGACCTGATCGACCTCGCCAGCGCGCTGCTCGGCGATCCGCCACCCATCCGCGACGTCGGCCTCCTCGGATCAGCCGCCGCCAGACCCCAGGCAATCGCATTCGGCCACGACGCATACCCGGACGTGACCACGAAGGCCGCAGCACTGCTGCAATCGATCGTCAACAACCACGCCCTCGTCGACGGCAACAAGCGCCTCGGCTGGCTCGCCACAGCCGTGTTCCTCGAACTCAATGGATTCAACGCGTCCAAGATCTCCAACGACGACGTCTACGACCTCGTCATCTGGATCGCCTCGACCAACCCGCCCCTCGAGGCCATCACCACCCGACTCTCACGGCTCCTCGCACGTCGCCGTCGCCGTTGACTTCGACGCGCCCGATCGGCAGCTATGGACGTCACCCTTTGGGAGCGCAGTTGAACTCGGGGTCGCGGAGTGCGGCGTCGTTGTATCCGCCTTGAGGGACGAACGAGCCGATCGGCCGACACCCGAGAAGTGTTCGTGTACCGAGGGGCGACGACAGGCTCACTGTTGTGGTGCGAGACCCGTACGCCGTCGGACAGGTAGCGCCCTCATCGCCGGCGAAGCCCACGATCACGCTCAGCGTCACTGCGTCCTGAGTCTCCTTGACCTCGACCCTGTTCAGATCAAGGGAGCAGCCGGGCTCGTTGACGTAGTACTTCAACTCGATTGTGTTCTCGGTGGCCGATACCGCGTCCCAGTCGACAAGCGTGCATTCGCCCTTGCGTGCCGCTCGGTCGGTGGGTGCGAGGCAGGAGGAACCGCCTGCGGAGCCTGTCTCACCACACGACGCTGTTGCCGTAAGAAGAAGAATCAACGTAGTAGCCCGACCCCGCGTCCCCATCGGCGGATGATGCCCGGTGTGGGTGCTCTTGGCAAGTGATTCTGGGCGGGCGATATGTGCGGGGCGTCGTCGGGTCACAGTCGGCACACTCGGTGGCATTGCCCCAATGACGTCGATCGAGCGTGTCGTCACGAAACGGCGACTCGATGATCCCGACGAACCGTGGCGCTACTGGGTGACGCGACCGGTTGCTGAGCGCGTCGAGGCGGTCGAGAAACTCCGCTGCGAACATCACGGGTGGTCCCATGGAACTGAACCCCGACTTCCAAGAGTTCTTACGATCGTTCGTCGCCCATGACGTTCGCTTCCTGATCGTCGGCGGGTACGCGCTCGCTGCCCACGGGCATCCTCGGTACACGAAGGACTTGGACGCCTGGGTGTGG
>CAZQPJ010000491.1:0-1663 GCA_964595105.1 uncultured Bifidobacterium sp. | reverse complement strand
CGCATCGGTGACGACGTGTACGCCATCGGCGACACCTGCAGTCACGCGGATGTCTCGCTCAGCGAGGGCGAGGTGTGGTGCGACGAGAAGGAACTCGAGTGCTGGAAACACGGCAGCGCGTTCAGTCTCGTCACCGGTGAGCCCTCCACCCTGCCGGCCACGCAGCCGGTGCCGGTCTACGTGGCTCGCGTGGTGAACGGCATGGTGGAGATCGACGTCGAATCCAGCACGGAGGCAGCATCGTGAGCATGCTCGAGATCAAGGGCCTCGTCGCCTCGGTGGCCGGCAAGCAGATCCTGAACGGCATCGACCTCAGGGTCTGCAGCGGCGAAGTGCACGCCATCATGGGCCCCAACGGCGCGGGTAAGAGCACGCTGTCGGCAGTGGCCATGGGCAAGCCGGGCTACACCGTCCACGCGGGTCAGGTGCTGCTCGACGGTGTCGACCTGCTGGGCATGCCCACATGGCAGCGAGCGCAGGCGGGCCTGCATCTGGTGATGCAGTACCCCAGCGAGGTGCCGGGTGTCGACCTTGCGGAGATGATGGCCGAGGCGTACACGGCTCGCGGCCGCAGTACGGAAGGACTTTCCGACGCAGTGGCTGCCGAGGCGCAGCGCATCAACTTCCGCACCGACCTGCTCGAGCGTTCGCTCAACGTCGACCTGTCGGGCGGAGAGAAGAAGCGCAACGAGACGCTGCAGTTGGCGCTGTTGGCTCCGAAGTTCGCCATTCTCGACGAACTCGACTCGGGGCTCGACATCGACGCGCTGCGCGACTGCTCGCGCCGCGTCGAGGCCGCCACGCACGAGCACCAGCTGGGCGTCATCGCCATCACGCACTACAACCGCCTGCTCGAGGAACTGCACCCCGACCACATCCACATCCTCGTGAAGGGTCGCATCGTGGCATCGGGCGGGCCCGAACTCGCCGACCAGCTCGAGCGCGACGGGTACGAGGCGTTCACGAACGCGGAAGAGGCCGTCGCCGAGCCGGAGAGCGGGAGCTCGTACGACGACCTCTTCGCGATGTGATCGCTCAGGCGTGAGCGGGCTGCATCGCCCGCAGGCGACGGATGCGTTCCTCGGTGGCGGGGTGGGTGCTGAACAGGCGGGCCATGCCGGCGTTGCGGCCACCCCTCAGTTCGTTGAGCGGGTTGTGGATGTAGGCCTGCGCCTGCGCGGGTGCCACGGCCATGGGCCGACGGGCGGCCAGTACCTCGATGCGCTCAAGGGCATCGGCCAGGCTGTTGCCCGAGCCGAGCAGTTCCGCAGCGCCACGATCGGCCTCGAACTCGCGTGAGCGGCTGACGGCCATCTGGATGAGCGACGCGGCCAGCGGCGCCAGCAACGACATCAGCAGCATCGCCAATGGGTTGGGTCGGTCCTCGTCGTCGCGGCCGCCTCCGGCGAACATGCTGGCGAACATGGCCATCTGGGCGATGTAGCTGATTGCCGTGGCGATGGCGGCTGCCACCGAACCGATGAGGATGTCTCGGTTCTTCACGTGCATCAGCTCGTGGGCCATCACTCCCTCGATCTCGTTACGGGGCATGCTCGAGAGCAGGCCCTGCGTGGCACACACCACCGCATGGTTGGGACCGCGGCCGGTGGCGAACGCGTTGGGCTGATCGCTGGGGGAGATCGCCACTCGGGGCATGGGCAGG
>CAZQPJ010000490.1:0-1676 GCA_964595105.1 uncultured Bifidobacterium sp. | reverse complement strand
TGTTCTTGTCGGCCTGGATGCGCAGCAACTGCTTCTTGTAGTTCCACTCGTAGAGCGCCTTGCTCTCGTCGAGGCCCTCGTAGCACTGCAGACGGATGAGCCGCGCCCCGGTCATTTCGGCGATGCTCTTGGCGAGTTGGGTCTTGCCGGTACCGGCCGGACCTTCCACCAGTACGGGCTTGCCCAGACGGTCGGCAAGGAAGGCCACGCCGGCGATGCCGTCGTCAGCCAGGTAGTTGACGCTCTTCAGCCCATCGCGGACCTGCTGAACGCTCTCGAAACGATGAGCCATGCGGGGCACCCTACCGGCAGGGTCTTCCGGGGCAGGAATCGGAACAGGCGCCCCGAGCCGACAACACGCGACGACTACCCTTTCGCCGGTGCCCGGCCTGATGCGAGCGAATCTCACCGTGGCCGCAGGAACCGCGGTCTCGCGCATCACCGGTGTGGCGCGGGTCGCCGTGCTCGGCGCCGTGCTGGGCACACCGAGCGCCGTTGCCGATGCCTACGACCTCGCCAACTCGACACCCAACATGGTCTACGAGTTGCTGATGGGCGGCATCCTCAGCTCGAGCCTCGTCCCGCTGTTCACCCGACTCCGCGATGCCGACGACGACGAAGGGGCCAACGCGGTCACCACGGCAACACTCCTGGCCGTGAGCGTCATCACCGTCGCCGCCGTGGCGTTGGCACCGTTCATCTTCCACCTCTACTCGCTGCTCACCGCCGACACGGTCGACGCAGGCGAGTACCGCCAGGTCGGCTCATTGCTGGCACGCATCTTCCTCGTGCAGATCTTCTTCTACGGGCTCAACTCGCTCTGGTCGGTGTCGTTGAACGCGCGCCGCCGTTATTTCGCTGCGGCATGGGCGCCGGCGCTGTCGAATGTCGTCATCATCGTCTCGTTGCTGCTGGTACCCAGCATCACCGACGGAGCAGTGCCCACCCTGCGCGACGTGCTCGACAGTCCCCGACTGCAGTGGATGCTCGGCGGCGGTGCCACCCTGGGCATCGCCGTGATGGCACTCGCCCTGCTGCCGGCCCTGGCCGCCGCTGGGGTTCGCTACCGCCCGAACTTCGACTTCAGTCACCACGCGGTTCGCACCCTCCGCACCATGTCGGGGTGGGCGCTCGGCTACGTCGTCGCCAACCAGGTGGCCCTCGTGGTGGTGCGCAACCTCCTGCGCGGCGGCGACGGTTCGGTGTTCGCCTACTCGCGCGCCTACCTGTGGTTCGTGCTGCCCCACGGTCTGCTGGCCGTCTCGATCGCCACCACCTTCCTTCCCGAGATGAGCAGCGCCGTCGCACGCAACGACCGAGCCGCGCTGGTCGACCACACCTCGCTGGGCATCCGACTCATCGCCCTCGTCACCCTTCCGGCGGGGTTCGGGCTGTTCGTGCTCCGACGGTCCATCATCGGTGCGGCCTTCCAACACGGGAACGTCACCGCCGCCGACGCGCTCGTCACCTCCCGTGCACTCGCCGGATTCGCGCTCGGCCTCGCCGCGTTCTCGGTGTACCTCTTCACACTGCGGATGTTCTACGCCTCGTACGACGCACGCACGCCGTTCCTGCTGAACCTGTTCGAGAACGTCGTCAACATCGTGCTCGCCATCGCCCTCGTCGGCCGGTACGGACTGCTCGGTCTCTCGGTGTCGTTCGCCATCGCCTACGGC
>CAZQPJ010000489.1:0-1683 GCA_964595105.1 uncultured Bifidobacterium sp. | reverse complement strand
TGACGATCGGAGCCTTCAGCTCTCCCCGCTTCACCATCTCGTTGAAGCGAAGGCCGAGACGGTGCCGTTCCCCGTAGCCCAGCCAGCAGATGCGCGCCGGCAGGCCCTGGAATGCAACGCGCTCGCCCGCCATGGTGATCCACTTCCTGAGGTGCTCGTCGTCCGGGAACTCCTCCAGCACCGCCCGGTCGGTGGCAGCGATGTCGGCGGGGTCACCGCTGAGGGCCACCCAGCGGAACGGACCCTTGCCCTCGCAGAACAACGGGCGGATGTACGCGGGAAGGAAGCCCGGGTAGTCGAAGGCACGCTCGAACCCGCCGAGCTTCGCCTCGGTGCGCAGGCTGTTGCCGTAGTCGAACACCTCGCTCCCCTTGTCGAGGAAGCCCACCATCGCTCGACAGTGTGCCGCCATGCTCTCGCGGCTGCGACGGATGAGTTCCTTCGGGTTGGTGCGCGCCATCTCGGCCGTGGCCTCGGGCGTGAGGTCGACGGGCACGTAGCTGAGGGGGTCGTGCGCGCTGGTCTGGTCGGTCACGATGTCGGCCGGGAAGTCCATCTCCAGCAACTTCGGGAACAGTTCGGCGGCGTTGCCGACGAGACCCACCGACAACCGACGGCGCTCGTCGCGCGCCCGGATGCAGCGCGCCACTGCGTCCTCGAGCGAGTCGGCGATCTCGTCGAGATAGCGATGCTCGAGCCTGCGCTCCACACGCCACGCATCGACATCGATGCACAGCGCCACGCCGTCGTTCATGGTGACCGACAGCGGCTGGGCACCGCCCATGCCGCCGAGACCGGCGGTGAGCGTGATGGTGCCGGCCAGCGTGCCGCCGAATCGGCGACGAGCGATCTCGGCGAAGCACTCGTAGGTGCCCTGCAGGATGCCCTGCGTGCCGATGTAGATCCACGAGCCGGCCGTCATCTGGCCGTACATGGTGAGGCCGAGCGATTCGAGGCGACGGAATTCGTCCCAGTTGCCCCACTCGGGCACGAGGTTGCTGTTGGCCAGCAGCACTCGGGGCGCCCATTCGTGAGTACGGAACACACCCACCGGTTTGCCCGACTGCACCAGCATCGTCTCGTCACCCTTCAGCGAGCGGAGCGTTCGCGCCATCGCGTCGAAGGCATCCCAGCTGCGCGCAGCGCGACCGGTTCCGCCGTACACCACGAGGTCGTCGGGGCGTTCGGCCACCTCGGCATCGAGATTGTTGTGCAGCATTCGATACGCGGCCTCCTGCGGCCAGCCGAGCGTGTTGAGCTGGGTGCCACGGGGGGCACGCACGGGACGGGGACCTGACATCAGTTGACCTCCAGTGGGCCGGTGACGGATTCGACGGCATCGAGGAGACGGCCGTCGTGCAGCAGTCCCTCGACGAGACGCAGTTCGGGCGACAGCCAACGGTCGGCCCCGGGGCCGGGAACGTGCTGGCGAAGGTACGACACCGCCGCGCCGGTGCCAGCGGCGGGTTGCAGCGGGCCGCGGAGGTCGATGGCCGCCGCGGCACACGTGATCTCCACGGCCAGGACGCGGCGCAGCGCGTCGACCGAGCGGCGCAGCTTCCGTGCGGCCGCCCAACCGTTCGACACGTGGTCCTCCTGCATCGCGCTGGTGGGGAGGCTCTGGGTGGACGCCGGAGCGGCCAGCCGTGCCGCCTCCATGGCCATGGCCGCCTGCGTGTAGTG
>CAZQPJ010000488.1:0-1690 GCA_964595105.1 uncultured Bifidobacterium sp. | reverse complement strand
GCACTGCCACATCCTCAGTCACGAGGAGATGGACATGATGCGGCCGATGTCGGTGAAGGTGACGGCGCTCGCGCCGAAGCCGCCGTCGTCGGTGACGTCGAGTCGTACTGCGGAAGCACCGCGGCACGTCATCCTCCGATGGACCGACGGGACGCCGGTCGATTACACCAAGCCATCCACGTGGGGTGACAGGCGAGGCGAGATCGGTTACCGCATCGAGCGTGCGGAACTCACCGGCGACCAGGTCGGACCCTTCACGGAAGTGGGGACAGCTCCGGCGAACGCTACTTCGTTCTTCGACGCCACCTCCGTGCAGGCACTCAGCTACGTCTACCGAGTGACGGCGTGGAACGAGGCCGGCACCGCATCCTCGGACACGCTGACAGTCCCGGGCGGGGCTACCGCCCGGGTGACCCTGACGCCGAGCACCACGCGTACGGTCTACGGCAACGTGGTCCGTTACACCGTGCAGGTGTCGGGCACGCCTGGCCGCGCCGTTCCGACCGGCACCGTGACGCTGCGGGTGACCAACCCTGGTGGTCCGGATCTGGTGCTGCCGAGCTGACTCGTGAAGGTGGGTGGTGTGGCGGCCACGAACTGGCCGACGACAGCACTCGCCGCCGGCACGAACACTGCAATCGTCACCTATTCGGGTGACCCGACCTATTTGGAAGCGTCGAGTGCGCCGGTGGTCGTGACGGTCGATGCCCGAACGACGAGCACGGTGGTGACTCCATCCAAGTCAACGCTCGCCATGGGTGAACCGCTGACCTTGAACGCGCTGGTGTCGGGCGCCTCAGGTGGCACCGTCACCTTCACCATCGACGGTGTGGCTGGAACACCGGTGCCGGTGGCGTTCGGGCGGGCGTCGATGAACACGTCGGCCCTCTTGCCCGGCACCCACACGGTGAGGGCAGTCTACAGCGGCTCCGCCAACGCGTTGCCGAGCACGTCGGCCCCCATCTCCGTGCAGGTGAACAGGGCGGTCACCAGGACCTTCCTCGTTGCGACACCGGCGAGTTCCCTGTTCGGAACGGCCGTGCAGTTCACGGCATCGGTGGTGGTGTCGGCGCCCGCCACCGGCATGCCGTCGGGGACCGTGACGTTCCGGACCGACAACGGAGTCGTGCTTGCCGGAGCGGTGCCCCTCAGCCCGACGGGCAAGGCGGTTTTCACCAGCACCTCGCTGCCGAGGGGAACGCAGCAGGTGACTGCGGTGTTCGCCGGCGGCCAGGTGTTCGCCGGCAGCACCAGTGCCACCAGACGCGGCCCCTGCTGGCCAATTGTACCCACCATTGCCGACCCACACTGACGGGGCTCGTGCGTGGAGGGAGATGTTCGCGGACCCTGTGGGCGGGCCAGCTGCTGTTGTGGAGTCTGTGCCGGGACTGCTGAAGCAAGTTCGGCACGGCCCAAGCCCCAACCTCAGCTTCGGAGGTGACATCGCAGGCTCGTCCGAGAACATCGCAGTCATGCTGGACGTGTTGCGCACCGTGCACACCGACAGTGGGTTTACCGTGGACGGCTTTCTTGGCAAGCTCCAGGTTCTTTTGGGCACCCCACCCGCCCCACAGGGCCGCGGCAACGCGCGCAGCTCCGCAATCGCCACGCCCCCGCCGCAGCCGCACGGGCCCCGCGCCACGCCGCCACCCGGCGCCACCACGCCCGCAGTCGCTACCTCCCCCTGGGC
>CAZQPJ010000487.1:0-1691 GCA_964595105.1 uncultured Bifidobacterium sp. | reverse complement strand
GGTGCCACCGAGGTGCACCTGCGCATCACCTGTCCACCCATCACGCACGCCTGCCACTTCGGCGTCGACATGGGCCACGACGGCGACCTGATGGCGGCACGCCTCGGCCTCGAGGAGATGCGTCACCACATCGGGGCCGACTCGCTGGCGTTCCTGTCGCTCGACGGCATGATGCGGGCCATCGACCCAGTGGACGGCGGTGTGGGAGGCGGCTACTGCAACGCCTGTTTCACCGGCCGCTATCCGATGCCGGTGAACGAGGCGCCACCCAAGCTGAGCTTCGAGGGGGCGATCGCATGAGGGTGGTGGTCATCGGAACCGGCGGTCGCGAGGCTGCCATCGCACATGTGTGCACGCAACACGGGCACGACGTGGAGGTGATGGCCGACCTGCCAACCCCGATCGACGCCGACCTCGTCATCGTCGGCCCGGAGGCCGCCCTGGTGGCGGGCGTGGCCGATCGCTGCGCGCTGGAACACGTGCCCTGCTTCGGGCCCACCGCAGCGCTGGCACGGCTCGAGAGCAGCAAGGGCTTCACCCGCACCCTCGCCCGCACTCTCGGCCTGCCCTCCCCTGCGTTCCACCTCGCGTCGTCGGCCGACGATGCCATCGGCTGGTGGCGTGAACTGGGACGGCCCGTGGTGGTGAAGCTCGACGGGCTCGCCGCCGGCAAGGGCGTCATCGTGCCCGACGACGACGTCGACACCGTGGGGGCCATCCACGAACTGGCGGCACAGGGCCCGATCGTGCTGGAGGAACGGCTCACCGGCGTGGAGTGCAGCCTGATGGCCATCTGCGACGGCACGGTGGCTCGGCCGCTGCCCATCGCACAGGACCACAAGCGAATCGGGGAGGGCGACACCGGCGCCAACACGGGCGGCATGGGCGCCTACGCACCGGCTCCTGTGCCCTACGACCCCGACGAACTGACGGCCACGTTCGTGCAACCGGTGATCGACCATCTCGCATCGGTGGGAGCGCCGTACATCGGTGTCCTCTATGCCGGCCTGATGCTCACTGCCGACGGGCCCCGGCTGCTCGAGTTCAACTGCCGCTTCGGCGACCCCGAGGCACAGGCGGTGCTGCCGCTGCTGACCGACGACCTGGCCGAGCTGGCGCTCGCCTGTTGCCGCGGCGAACTCGGCGACCGGCGCGTTCACCATTCGGGTGCTGCGTGCACAGTGGTGGCCGCGGCCGCCGGCTACCCGGCAGCGCCCGAGAAGGGCGCCTCCATCGACTGGGGCGCCGACACCGATGGCGCCATCGTGTTCCGCGCCGGCACCGACGGCACGGTGGTCACCGGTGGCCGCGTGGCTGCGGTCACCGGCCTGGGCCCCGACCTCGCCACGGCCCGCCGCAACGCCTACGAGCGGATGGCAGGCATCACCTTCGCAGGCCGACAGGTGCGCCGCGACATCGGCTGGCGGGCCATCGGTGCCCAGGTGACGTCGTATGCCTCGACGGGTGTCGACATCGACGAGGGCACGCGCGCCGTGGAGCAGATGAAGGCCGCGGTGGAGCGCACCCACGGCCCCGCCGTGCTGCGCGGCGTGGGCAGTTTCGGTGGCGTGTTCAGCCTCGCAGCCGTGAAACACATGGACGACCCACTCCTGGTTGCCAGTACCGACGGCGTGGGCACCAAGGTGGAGCTCGCGGCCCGGCTCGGCGGGTACCGCGGCGTGGGCATCGAC
>CAZQPJ010000486.1:0-1694 GCA_964595105.1 uncultured Bifidobacterium sp. | reverse complement strand
ATTACCTTGGTGGTACTCGCCGTGTAGATCTCGGTGGCCGCCGTGCCTTTGGCGGCGGACATCATCAATCCAATGCGCCTAAATTCCTGAACTACGGCAAGATAGAGCCATGGCCATCGACCTGGGTATGCCCGAACTTCCACCCACCCCGCTTGCGCCGAGGCGTGTGAGTCGAAAGATTCAAGTGGGAAGCGTGGCTGTCGGGGGAGATGCGCCCATCTCAGTGCAATCTATGGCTACTACTCTCACATCAGACGTGAATGCCACACTGCAACAAATTGCCGAGCTCACTGCATCAGGTTGCCAAATCGTTCGCGTTGCGGTTCCCAGCCAGGATGATGCCGACGCCTTGGCGCAGATTGCCAAGAAGTCTCAAATCCCGGTCATCGCAGACATCCATTTCCAGCCGAAGTATGTTTTTGCGGCTATCGATGCTGGTTGGGCCGCTCCACCGGTGGCGACAGAGTGGCGCATGCAGCCACGCGCAACATGGCCGCATGCGCCGTGTACGGGCAGGGCGCAGGCATTGCCGCGGCTCAGTCGTTGCACGACGGTTGCGAGGTGCACGAGGTGCCGATCACGCACGTGCAGCGCGAACTCGACCGACAGGGCGTGCGCCACCAATGAGCCTGTCCACCCGCCCGCTGCACCCGCGGTTCGGGGTCGAGGTGATGGGTGTCGACCTGCGCTCGGTCACGGCCGACGGCCAGTACGCCGAACTTCGAGCGCTCTTCGAGCAGCACTCGCTCCTGCTCTTCCGTGGTCAACAACTCGATGATGCTGCGCACCTCAGGTTCGGGGCACTGTTCGGCCCCGTCGAAGACCGCTCGTACGGTGCCATGGGCACCGCGCCGCGGATGGCCAACGTGTCGAACCGGCGCGACGACGGCACCGTGGCAGGCGCCGACGATCCCCTCACGCTCGACCTCACCGGCAACCAGTTGTGGCACACCGACAGCATCTTCCTGCCGCTACCGGCCCTGGCCAACGTGCTGGCGGCTCGCGTGCTGAGCACCACCGGCGGCGAGACCGAACTGGTCAGCACCCGCGCTGCGTTCGCCGACATGCCGGGCCACCTCCGCGAGCGCCTGCGCAGCACGGTGTTCACGCACCGACTTGCGCACTCGCGCCGCACCATCTCGGCCGAACTCTACGAACGCCACCGAGCGCGCTTCCCGGATCAGGCGTGGCACGCCGTGTGGACCAATCCGGTGAACGGTGCGGAGGCGCTCTACATCGCCTCCCACACCTTCGCCGTCGACGGTGACGAGTCTGCCGAGGCTCAGGCATTCGTCGACGAGCTCGTGGACTTCTGTACTCAGCCGCACCGGGTGTACACCCACTCGTGGCAACCCGGCGACGTGCTGGTGTGGGACGAGCGCGCCACGCTGCACCGCGGAAGGCCGTGGCCCTACGACGAGGAGCGCACACTGGCCAGCATCTGCGTGAGCGTCACCGAGGGCGACGGACTCGATGCGGTACGCGTGGCCACCTCGGCCTAGCCTCGTCGCCCGTGCCCACTGCTCCCACCGCTGCGTTCTCCATCACCCTCGACTGCCGCCTCGACAACGTGCCCGGCACGCTGGGCAGGCTGTGCAGCGCCATCGGAGAAGCGGGCGGCAACATCGGCGCCCTCGACGGCTTCGACGTCCGCGGCCCCGAGTTGCGTCGGTGCCTCGTGGTGCACTGCCGCG
>CAZQPJ010000485.1:0-1700 GCA_964595105.1 uncultured Bifidobacterium sp. | reverse complement strand
GCGGCATGCCCTACCCGGCGATCATCGACGAACTCGTACAACTGGCCATCGACCGCCACTCGCGACGGCGCCGCAACACCGCACGCTGAACCGGCCTCCGAGCGCCACGGCCTCAGGGTCGCAGCGCAGCCCGCAGGAAGGCGAGGAGTTCGGAACGCAGACGGCGGAGATCGGCCGTGTCGGCCCGCCATCCCACGGAGCGCAGGGCCTCGGGTTCGGTGGCGATGCCGGTGACCGTGGCGTAGCAGAGCGCGGCGATCATCCGCGGGTCGGCTCGGCGCAGTCGGCCGGCGTCCATCTCGCGCCCAAGGTAACCGACGGCTCGCGCCACCAGTGGCTCGAAGGCGGAATGCAGCCGATCGGACGACGTGGCCGACAGCCGCGACAGCTCGCGCACCAGACCCAGCAGAGCCGGCCTCCGCACCGCCTGCCGGAACACTGCCTTCACCACCGCCTCGATGCGGTCGAGTGGGTCGTCGGTGGTGGCCCGGATGGCCGCTTCCACTCCGAGCGACAGTTCCACCACCGCTGCCTCGAGCACGGCCTGGACGAGGTCGTCCTTGCTCGGAAACCAGTAGAGCAACGTCTGCTTCGCCACGCCCACCTCGGCGGCGATGGCGTCGAGCGACACGGCCTCCACCCCGCGCACGCCGAACAGGTCGGTGGCCGACTCGAGGATGCGTTCGCGGGTGGAGGATTTTCTGGGCATGGGTGTTCCGTCGTTCTCTACCATATGGTAGACACTCACCTCGATGATCGCCGACGCCCTCGCAGGGAAACGCATCGCCGTCACCGGCAGCACCGGGTTCGTGGGCACCGCATTGGTCGAGCGCCTGCTGCGCAGCGTTCCCGACTGCGAACTCGTGCTGTTGATCCGTCCCAGCAAGCGGCACGATGCCACCGAGCGCGCCCGGCGGGAGATCTTCAAGAACAACGCCTTCGACCGACTCCGTGCCGAAGTGGCCGCCGCCGGTATCGAGACCTTCGACGAGATGATCGATCGACGGGTGACGGCCATCGGCGGTGACGTCAGCACGGACGGACTCGGCCTCAGTGACCCCGACCGAGCCGTGTTCGCCTCGTGCCACACCATCATCCACTCCGCGGCGGCGGTGTCGTTCGACAGCCCACTCGACCTCGCAGTGGAGATCAACCTCCTCGGCCCGCCGCGTATCGCCGACACCCTGAACGCCATGAACGTGGCGCCGCACCTCGTGGCGGTGAGCACGTGCTACGTCGCCGGCAACCGACGCGGCAACGCGCCCGAGGCACTGGTGAGCGACGGCCACTGGGACATCGGCCTCGATTGGCGCAAGGAGGTGGCCGCCACGCGCCGTCTGCGTGGCGACACCGAGGCCGCCAGCCGCACGCCCCAACAACTGGCCGAGTTCCGCGCCCGTGCCCGTCAGGAACTCGGCGCCGCCGGTGCCCCGGCACTGGCCGAGAAGACCGAGAACCTGCGCACCGCATGGGTGAAGGACCAACTCGTGGAGGCCGGCCGCGCCCGCGCCGCCAGTGTCGGCTGGCCCGACGCCTACGCCTTCACCAAGGCACTCGGCGAGCAGGCCGTGACCGAGGTGAAGGGCAAGGTGCCGGTCAGCATCGTGCGGCCGAGCATCATCGAGAGTGCGCTCGCCGAACCGTTCCCTGGCTGGATCCGCGGGTTCCGCATGGCCGAACCCGTCATCCTCAGTTATGCC
>CAZQPJ010000484.1:0-1707 GCA_964595105.1 uncultured Bifidobacterium sp. | reverse complement strand
TCCACTGCGACATGTGCGTGGAGGCCTGCCCGACGGAGGCCATCACCGAGAGCAAGCTGTTCGAGTTCAGCTTCACCAGCCGCAAGGACGCCGTGTACACCAAGGCGGAGCTCCTGGTCGGCGACGACGGCAAGCCCAAGCATCTGCCGTGGGAGGACTGGCGCGAGGGCGAGGACCTGAACACCAGCGGGTGGATGCGTGCCACTGCCGCCAGCGGTGACGCCGACTTCGTCGGCGAGGTCGGCTGGAGCGGCGAACTCGGCTACGGCGTCCGCGACCCCGAGCCCCCGCAGGCGGAGGCCGATACACCCAAGACGGTCAGGTCGGTCGGGCGCTGATGGAACTGTTCGTCTTCATCGTCGCGGGCGCGATGGTCATCGGCGGGGCACTGGGAGTGGTGCTCAGCAAGCATCCGGTGCATTCGGCGCTCAGCCTCATCCTCACCCTGTTCGGCGTCGCGGTGCTGTTCGTGGCCCAGCAGGCGAACTTCCTCGCTGCCGTGCAGGTGATCGTCTACGCGGGCGCCATCGTGGTGCTGTTCCTCTTCGTCATCATGCTGCTCGGCGTCGACAACGCAGAGAACCTCAGCATCGAACCGTTCCGCATCCAGCGCCCGTTGGCCGCCGTGGTGGGCGTGGGCACATTCGCCCTCGTCGTGACAGCAGCGATCGTCGCACGCGGTGCGGATGTGGCGGTGCCCGGCGGTGGTCTGGAGGTCGCCGGGACGAACGGCGCGGACCACGACGGGAACATCAAGGCCCTCGCCCGCGACCTGTTCAGCGACCACGTGCTGGCGTTCGAACTGACGTCCGTGCTGCTGGTGATCGCAGTGGTCGGCACGGTGGTGCTCGCCCGCAAGCCGCGCAAGGGTGACTTCAAGGTCGGTGAGGCGTGATGCTGGCCGTAGTTCCCACCACCACCTGGTACCTGCTGCTTGCCGCAGCGCTCTTCTCCATCGGCGTGGTCGGCGTGCTCGTGCGCCGCAACCCGCTGGTGATGTTCATGTGCATCGAGTTGATGCTGAACGCCGTGAACCTCTCGTTCGTCGCCTTCGCCAAGCGCCTCGGCGACATCGGCGGACAGACCACGGTGTTCTTCGTGATGGTGGTGGCTGCTGCGGAGGTCGTGGTCGGCCTCGGCATCATCGTCGCCATCCTGCGCCGCCGCCCCGCAGCGACGGCCGACGACCTCGCAGAGTTGAAGGGCTGATCCGATGCTCGACCTCGTCTGGCTCATCCCCGCGCTGCCGCTGGCCGGATTCCTGCTGATCCTGCTCTTCGGCCGCCGCCTCGGCGACCCGAAGGCCGGGTACCTCGCGACCGCGATGGTGGCAGCGTCGTTCGCCGTCACCGTCGGCGTGTTCGCCGACCTGATGTCGCTCGATGCGGAAGCCCGCGCCGAGCAGGTGCGCACGCTGTTCTCGTGGGTCACCGTCGGCGGCCTGCACATCGACCTCGCGTTCCTGGCAGATCCGCTCAGCCTCACCATGTGCCTGTTCGTGACCGGCATCGGTGCGCTGATCCACCTCTATGCCGTGGGCTACATGCACGGCGACCCGAGGTTCAGCAAGTTCTTCCTGTACCTGAACCTCTTCGCGTTCAGCATGCTCATGCTGGTGCTCGGCTCGAACATGCTCGTCACCTTCCTCGGCTGGGAAGGCGTGGGCACGTGCTCGTACTTCCTCATCAGCTTCTGGCACGAGAAGGA
>CAZQPJ010000483.1:0-1708 GCA_964595105.1 uncultured Bifidobacterium sp. | reverse complement strand
CCGACCGGCAGTTCGAGTTCATGCAGCTCGACGCCGAGATGAGCTTCGTCACGCAGGACGACGTGCACACCGCCATCGGCAACGCCGTGATCGCTGCCGCCCGTGCGGCTGGCCAGGAGCCCGGCGAGATCGAGAAGATCACCTGGCACGAGGCGATGAACCGGTTCGGTGTCGACAAGCCCGACCTTCGCTTCGGCATGGAGTTGACAGAACTCACCGACGCGTTCGGCGCCACCGAGTTCAAGGCCTTCGCCGGGGCGGCGAGCATCAAGGGCATCAACGCCTCGGGCAAGGCCGACGAGTACGGACGCAACAAGTTGGACCAGATGACCGAGCGCGCCAAGAAGATGGGCGCCAAGGGTCTGGTGTGGCTGAAGGTGGCGGCCGACGGAACGCTCGAGTCTCCCGTGGCCAGATTCCTTTCCGCAGCCGAGACCGAAGCCGTGTCGCAACGACTGGGCGCCCAGCCCGGGGACCTGCTGCTGATCGTCGCCGACGAGTGGACCACCACCTGCGAGGTGTTGGGCCAATTGCGCAATGACATCGGTCGGCCACCGGTGCACGAGGGCCCGTACCGGTACCTGTGGGTGGTCGACTTCCCGTTGTTCGTGGGTGTCGACGAGACAACGGGACGCCCCCGCCCCGGACACCACCCGTTCACCCAACCCCACCCCGACGACGTGCACCTGATGGAGACCGACCCGCTGAAGGTGCGCAGCCAGGCGTACGACCTCGTGCTGAACGGCTGGGAGCTCGGCTCGGGTTCGATCCGAATCCACCAGCCCGAACTGCAGGCCCGCATCTTCCAGTTGTTGGGCATCAGCGACGAGGAAGCGCAGAAGAAGTTCGGCTTCTTCCTCAACCCGTTCAAGTACGGCGCGCCGCCGCACGGCGGGTTCGCATTCGGTATCGACCGACTGGTTGCCATCCTTGCCGGCGAGGAGAACATCCGCGAGGTGATCGCCTTCCCCAAGACGCAGTCGGGCCTCGACCCGATGACCAACGCGCCCACGCCGGTGGTGCAGAAGCAGCTCGACGAGCTGGGCATCCGGGTGCTGCCGCCGAAGGCCTGAACCGTGTCGAGCGTCTTCTTCCGTGCGGGTGTAGTGGCGGTGGTTCGTCATCCCGACCTGCGGCAGGTGATGGCGTTCGAGCGCACCGACGCACGCGGCAGCTGGCAGTTGCCCCAGGGTGGCATGGACGTGGGGGAGTACCCCATCGACGCGGCCTGGCGCGAGCTGATGGAGGAGACCGGCCTCGGTCCGGCGCACGTGGAGGTGCTGGCGGAGTACCCCGAGTGGGTGGTGTACGAATGGCCCGACCACGTGCGGGCCAGCAGGCCGAACCGACGCGATCGGTTGGGGCAGGCGCACCGCTGGTTCCTTTTCAACGCGCTCACGCCCGATGTGGTGCCGGTGCCCGATGGCCGCGAGTTCGTGGCCTGGCAGTGGGTGGAACCGGCGTGGCTGATCGAGCACGTGCCCGAGTGGCGTCGCGACGCCTACGCAAAGGTGCTCGGCACCCTCTGATTCGGGCGGAGGTGCCACCGGCGGCGCGGCTACGGTCGGGGGCGTGTCAGACCTGTTCAGCGCCGCCGCAGAGGACCGCCTCCGGGCGCAGGCGCCGCTGGCCGCACGCCTGCGGCCGCGCACGCTCGACGACGTGGTGGGGCAGGTGCATCTGGTGGGCCCGGGTCGGCCGCTGCGGC
>CAZQPJ010000482.1:0-1717 GCA_964595105.1 uncultured Bifidobacterium sp. | reverse complement strand
GCGAACTCGCCGCGGTCGACACCGTGTAAAACGCGCTGCTGCAGCGAATTCCGGAACAGGGCCCGGCCACCATCGTTCACGGCGACTACCGACTCGACAACTGCATGGTCGCCGATGATGGACACGTGGTCGCGGTGCTCGACTGGGAGATCTGCACCCTCGGTGACCCGATGGCCGACCTCGGACTGCTGCAGGTGTACTGGACCGGCCCCGACGACGCGGCGTCGGCCTGGACCGGCTCGGCGTGCAGCGCGCCGGGCTTCATGAGCCGCGCCGAACTGGCCACTCGCTACGCAGAGGTGAGCGGCCGAGACATCTCGAACCTGCCGTTCTACGTCTCGTTCGCCTACTGGAAGCTTGCCTGCATCCTGGAGGGCGTGTACGCCCGCTATCTCGGCGGCGCCCTGGGCGAACGCTCCGCACAGGAACTCGAGCCGTTCAAGCTGCAGGTGGAGGGCGCTGCCGCCAGCGCGCTGGCCCAACTCGAGGAGCTGCCATGAGCCGTTACACACTTCACGGCCAACTACCGCAACTCGATCAACCGGTCCTGGTGGTGATGCTGCAGGGGTGGATCGACGCCAGCAATTCGGCAGCTGCCGCGATGGAAGTGCTCGAAGCGGGCTGCGACATGTCGCCCGTGGCCACCTTCGATTCCGACACCTTCATCGACTACCGCGCTCGCCGACCGGTGATGGAACTGCGCGACGGGGTGAACACCGCCCTCCGCTGGAACGAGATCACGCTGCGGGCGGGAACCGACCTCCGCGGCAACCCGGTGCTGACGCTCACCGGCCCGGAGCCCGACTCGCAGTGGCGAGCGTTCGCGAGCGCCGTGACTGCACTCTCCATCAGGCTCGGCGTCTACCAGATGGTGGCGCTCGGGGCGTACCCCTTTGCGACGCCACACACGCGCCCGTCACGCCTGTCGTGCAGTTCGCCCTCCGCCGACGTGGTGGCATCGGTGCCGTTCCTCAAGAACTCCGTCGACGTGCCGGCGGGCGTGAGCGCGGTGCTGGAGCACGCTCTCACCGAGGCCGGCATCCCGTCGCTCGGCCTCTGGGTACAGGTGCCCCACTACGTCAGCGCGATGCCCTACCCGGCGGCGGCCAGCGCCCTCCTCGACGGGCTTCGCGATGTCACCGGCATCATCGTGCCCACCGCCACGCTCGATGCCGAGGGGTCGGCACAACGTGCCCGCATCGACCAACTCGTGTCGGGCAACGATGAACACGCCACCATGGTGGGCCAGCTCGAGGCGGCGTACGACGCCTTCGCCGCCGAGACCGGCAGCGTCGGCCCCGGCGAGATTCCCAGTGGCGACGAGTTGGCAGCAGAGTTCGAGCGGTTCCTGCGCGATCAGGGCGAGTAGCGTTCGGCCAACGACTCATCCCGGAGGTTCACATGAAGGTCGACGGCGGAATTGGTGGCAACCTGCACGACGCAGGCAAGCAGGCACGTGACCTCGAGGCTGCCGGCTACAGCGGCGCATGGACCGCCGAGACGAGTCACGACCCCTTCTTCCCGCTGCTGTTGGGTGCCGAGCACACCGAGACACTCGAGTTGGGAACTTCGATCGCCGTTGCCTTCGCCCGCAACCCGATGACCCTGGCCAACATCGGCTGGGACCTCCAGGCGTTCTCGAAGGGCCGCTTCATCCTGGGCCTCGGCAGCCAGATCAAGCCGCACATCACCAAGCGATTCAGCATGGAGTGGAGCC
>CAZQPJ010000481.1:0-1734 GCA_964595105.1 uncultured Bifidobacterium sp. | reverse complement strand
GGTCGTTCGTCCAGATGCCCTGCATGATCTCGATGGTCTCGCGCACGTGCTTGTGGCGCTTCGGGAAGATGTGCGCAGCGCTGGCGGCGGCGAACTCCTCCGGCATCCAGCCCGAACCGATGCCCACGTTCACGCGGCCGCCCGACAACTGGTCGACCGTGGCGATCTCACCGGCGAGCACTGCGGGAGCGCGGTACGGGGTGTCGATGATGCTCATGCCGATGCGGAGCTTCTTGGTCTTGGCGGCGAGCCACGGGATGAGGGGCATGCCGTGCAGCCATTCACCGTGGGCCGACACGGGCAACTGCTTGGGGAACTGTTCCATCATGCCGAACGGGTACTGGAGCTCCTGACGGTCGGATGCCTCCGGCACGACGATGCGGTCGAGCGTCCACACCGAGTCGAACTCGAGTTCCTCGGCGACGTTGGTGAGGTCTTCCAGTTCCTGAACGGTGACCTTGTCGCGGAAGTTCGGCAGGTACAGGGCGAGCTTCATTGATGTGCCTCCTGGGCGTGACGTGCCGTGCGATGCACGGCGGGTGCTGATGTGTGTGGAGCGGTCCGCATGTACATCACGCGTGACACAGTTCACATTTGTATCATGCGTGATATAGTCACGCAAGTGACGACGAAGAGGAACCTTCCGAAACCATCGAGGCCCCCCACACAGGCCGGTCGGCTCGACGACCAACTGTGCTTCGCCCTCTACGCCGCCACGAATGCCGTCACCCGCGTGTACCGGCCGCTGCTGAAGGACATCGGGCTCACCTACTCGCAGTACCTGGTGCTGCTCATCCTGTGGGAACGCGGCTCACAGCAAGTGGGCGAGATCGCCGAGCAGTTGCAACTCGCCACTCACGCCGTGTCGCCCATCCTCGACCGGCTGGAGGAAGCGAAACTCGTGCGCCGCATCAAGGACGGCGACGACGGTCGAGTGGTGCACGTCGAACTCACCAAGCCCGGCGCCGCGCTCGAGGCGAAGGCCGCAGCGGTGCAGGAGGAAGTGCGCTGCAGCACCATGCTCGACCCCGACGAGGTGAACCAGTTGCGCGCCGACCTGAAGGCGCTGCTTGCGCGGATGGAAGCAGAGTGAGGCAGGGCATCCCCACATGAATCTCGCCAGCTGGGTCGAACGAAACGGGCGCACCTTCGCCCACCACGCAGCGCTCGCCGAAGGCGGTCGTGTGCACGCCGACTGGGCCACCTATGCGCGCACCACCGCCTCGGTGGCGGGGGCCCTGCGCGAGCACTTCGGCCTGGTACCGGGCGACCGCGTGGCCATCGTGATGCGCAACCGCCCCGAATACCTCGAGACGCTCTTCGCCATCTGGCACGCCGGCCTCGTCGCCGTGCCGGTGAACGCCCGCCTGCACCGCGAGGAGATTGCGTACATCCTCGACCACAGTGCCGCCAGCGTGGTGCTGACCGACGATGAGCACGCCGACGACGTCGAATCGCTGGTCGGCGTGGTTCCCACGCTGAAGGCCGTCGTACTGGCCCCCGGCGCACAGTGGACCCGCCTCACCGACAGCGCCCCCGTGGCGGTCGTCGACCGCGCCCCCGCCGACCCGGCGTGGCTCTTCTACACCAGCGGCACCACCGGCCGACCCAAGGGCGCCACGCTCACCCACCGCAACCTGCTGATGGCGTCGCTCAGTTACTTCGCCGACATCGACCCCATCGCTCCCAGCGACTGCGTGTTGCACGCCGCGCCCATCTCGCACGGTTCGGGCC
>CAZQPJ010000480.1:0-1740 GCA_964595105.1 uncultured Bifidobacterium sp. | reverse complement strand
GTAGACGAACACCTCGTGGATGCCGCTGGCCTCGGCCTCGACGTGCACCGGACCGAGGTGGTGCACGGCGAACGGCTCGTCACCGTCGAACGCCGGGTAGAGGTTGGGGATCACCCTCATGCGCCAATGACCGCCGTCGTCGAGCGTCTCGAGCGCCGGCAGGGTGGCTTCCTCGTTGCCCGGGCAGAACGGGCACGGCCGCTGGGGCTGGCCTTCCACCTGCGGAGTGCGCGGCGCGAAGTCGGAGGGCCGCTGGGCACGGTCGGCCACGATGGTGACCCACCGTCCGGTGAGGGGATTCAGACGGAGTTGACTCACAACGCCGTCAGCCTACGACCTCGTTCCCGCTCATGTACGGACAGGCGGCAGATTCATTTCCCGAGTCGGTACAGGCTCACGTGCCGTGCGTCGTCGGCAGCGAAGGGCGTGCCCTCGAAGCCCGACCATCGAGCGGCGAGCGTGAACCCGGCAGCCTCGGCCATGCGGTCGAGTTGCTCCGGTGTGGCCCAGCGGATGCTCCACGGGCGCAGCTTCACGCCGCCGGTCTCCGTGATGTCGATGTACTGGCCCTCTGCCACCTGTCGGGCGGGGTCGGCCGTGCTGACGCTCAGCACCACCCGGTTGGCGTGCACCGAACGCACGGTGACGCTCGACGCCGGCTCGTGCTCCGGGTCGGGCACGAAGGCCTCGATGGCGAACGACCCGCCCGGGGCGAGTCGTGCCGCCACCGCGTGGAAGCACGCCTGCTGCCGCTCGGCGGTGACGAGGTTGAAGAACGTGTTGTAGGCCACGAACGCCAACGTGAACGGGCCGTGGGGGAGGTCGTCGACCATGTCGCCGATCACCACGTGCACCTGGTCGCCGCCGGGCTTGTCGGCCATCTGGGCGGTCATGGCGGCGCTGGCGTCGACGCCGTGCACCTCCACACCGGCCGCTGCCAACGGTGCGGCCAGACGCCCCGTGCCCACGCCCAGTTCCAGCACGGCGCCACCCGCAGCCAGTGTGCGCAGGGCGTTCACCGTTGCCTCCACGTCGGAGATGTCGGCGTACCAGTCGTCGTACACGTCGGCCATGCCATCGCCGTAACTGTGGGGTTGGTAGCCGCGCATGCCCCTCGAAAGATAGGGCCTCGTAGCATGGTTCGAGTGAGCGACTACACCTACCTCGATCATGCGGCAACCACGCCCATGCGCGCCGAGGCGGTGGCGGCGATGCTGCCGTACCTGTCGGAGCGCTTCGCCAACCCCAGTGGCTCGCATCGCTTCGCTCGCGAGGCGCGCACCGCGGTTGACGACGCTCGCGAGGTGGTGGCCGCCGTGGTGGGGTGCGCCCCGGGCGACGTGGTGTTCACCGGCAGCGGCACCGAGGGCGACAACACCGCAGTGCTCGGTGCCGTGGCGCGCCGAGGCGGTGCAGCCGTGTGCCCGGCGACCGAGCACCACGCGGTGCTGCACGCCGTGGAGCACGTGCACGGCACGGTGGTGCCGGTGGGCGCCGACGGCACGGTTCGCCTCGAAGCGCTGGCCGAAGCGCTCGATGCGTTGCCCCACGTCGCGGTGGTGAGCGTGATGGCGGTGAACAACGAGGTCGGGTCCATCACCGACCTGGCCGCCGTGGCGGCCGTGGTGCGTCGGCACGCGCCCGATGCGCTGTTGCACACCGATGCAGTGCAGGCGCCGTGCTGGCTCGACCTTCGTGCGCTGATGGCGCACGTCGACCTGCTGTCGCTGTCGGCGCACA
>CAZQPJ010000479.1:0-1766 GCA_964595105.1 uncultured Bifidobacterium sp. | reverse complement strand
TCAAGAAGGTGTTGGCGTACTCCACGGTCAGCCAGCTGGGCTACATGATGATGGGTCTCGGCGTGGGTGCCTGGATGCCGGCCGTGTTCCACATCTTCACGCACGCATTCTTCAAGTGCTGCCTGTTCCTGTGCGCCGGTTCGGTGGCACACACCGGCTCGCACCACAGCTTCGACATGAAGACCGACATGGGTGGCCTGCGCAAGAAGATGCCGGTCACGTTCGTCACGTGGCTCGTCAGCACCGCAGCGCTCTGTGGTCTGCCCTTCCTCAGTGGCTTCTTCTCGAAGGACGAGATCATCGACTCGGCCCATGCGAACCATTACTCGACGTTCTGGGTGATCGGCCTCATCGGTGCGTTCATGACCACGGCGTACATGACCCGGGCCACGTACCTCACCTTCTTCGGAACACCCCGCGGTGGTGCGGCGCACTTCGTGGGCGGCCACCACGACGATCACGACGACGCTCACGCACACGACGCGCACGGTCATGATGCCCACGACGACCACGGCCACGACGACCACGGCCACGACGACCACCATGCGCCCGTGGCCCACGGGAAGCCGCTGCCGTTCGCGCCCAGCGACTCGCCCTGGCAGATCACGGTGCCCCTCATCATCCTCGGTGCCCTCGCCGTGGTGTCGGGCTACCTCAACGCCGCCCCGTTCCACTGGCATCCGTTCGAACACTGGCTCGAGAGCTCCATCGGCCTGAAGTTCGGAGAAGGCGCTGGCACGATCCCGGAGCCGCCGGCGTTCGCGTGGGTGAACGCAGTGCCCAGCATCGTGCTGGTGCTGCTCGGCTTCGCGGTCAGCCTCTTCCTGTCCCGCAAGGTGTTCGGCGCCGAGTCGAACGGCCTGAAGGGTCTCAGCCAGCGCAACCGTCTGCTCGGTGCGGGTCACCGTTTCCTGGTGAACAAGTACTACCTCGACGCCCTCTATGAGGGGGTCATCGTGAAGGCCATCGCCCATCCCATCGCGAAGGCTGCCTACTGGACCAATCAGCACCTGCTCGACGGGGTCGTGAACGGCGTCGGTCTGTGGGGCAAGCGAACGGGCAAGTGGGTGTACGACAACGTCGACCAGCGACTGGTCGATGGTGTCGTGAACGGAAGTGGTGCAACGGCACGGGGCGCGGGTGGCGCGCTGCAGCCGGTGCAGTCAGGCAAGGTCAGTCTGTACGGAGCGTTGCTGTTCGGTGCCGCAGCAGTCGGAGCGCTCGTACTCGTTCTCGTCAACAGCTAGAAGGATCCATGAGCGACGTACTCCAGAACCAACAGTGGCTGCTCAGCCTCGGCACGTTCCTGCCGTTGCTGGGTGTGCTGGTGATGCTGTTCATTCCCAAGAGCGACGAATCGACGGCGAAGGGTGTGGCGGTGCTCACCGCTACCGCGACGCTGGCGGTCGGCATCTACACCTTGCTGCAGTTCGACTACGACAAGGCCGGAACCCTCCAGTTCTTCACCACCAACAACTGGATCTCGCCCATCAAGGCCACCTACACGGTGGGCCTCGACGGCATCAGCCTGCCGCTCTACGTGCTCTCGATGATCATCACGCTGCTCGTGATGATCTATTCGTGGAACCACGTGCCCTCACCCGGCAACCCGACGGCCTTCTTCATGCTCATGCTGGTGCTGCAGCCCGGCATGGCGGGCACCTTCGTGGCGCAGGACCTCATCCTCTTCTTCGTCTTCTTCGAAGTGGTGCTGCTGCCGATGTACTTCATGATCGGCGTGTGGGGTGGCGAGAACCGCCAGTACG
>CAZQPJ010000478.1:0-1766 GCA_964595105.1 uncultured Bifidobacterium sp. | reverse complement strand
GGTCAGGCCAGCCGCTCGACCTCGACGAGCGTGTCGTAGAACGCCACGCCGCCGCCCCAGTCGGTCGGCGTGCAACTGGTGAGCACGTTCACGTTCTGGCCGTCACGCGTGTGCGACCCCACCCAGCCGAACGGCACGATCACCATGCCGGGCTGCGTGCGCGTGGCCGGCGATACGCGAGCCACTGCCTGCAGCGAGCCGCGGTCGTTGAACACGCGAACCAGGTCGCCGTCGTTGATGCCTCGGGCGGCGGCGTCCGCCGCAGAGAGGTCGCAGAACATCTCGCCCTCGGGGCCGGCGTGCTGGTCGAGGTGCGAGTACGAGGTGTTCAGGAAACGCTGGTGCACCTTGGCCGACATCATCACCAGCGGGTGCCGCGAATCGGCCGGGGTGCCCACGCCCTCGTGAGGCACCCGGTACTCGGGCAGGCGGCCGTGGCCCTGTGCCTCGAGCACGGCGTTGGCGAACTCGTGCCGACCCGACGGTGTGCCGAACCCGCCGTTCGCATACGGCTGCAAGTCCTCGGGCAGCGGCAGGCGGACGACGGCGTCGCGCCGCAACGCCTCTACGAGCTCGTCACCCAGCGGAGCCAGGTAGCGGGCCAGCAGCGACTCGTCCGACTCGAACAGTTCCGGCTCGGTGAACCCCATCGCCTTCGACAGTCGACGCCACAACTCGGTGTTCGGCACGCTCTCGCCCAGCGGTTCGATGGCCCGGTGGTTGTAGCCGAGGTAGAGGTGGCCCCATGCGGTGACCACGTCGTCCTGCTCGATCTGTGTGCAGGCGGGCAGCACCACGTCGGCGAAGCGTGCGGTGTCGGTGACGAACTGCTCGCTCACCACGGTGAACAGGTCGTCGCGCGCCAACCCGCGCATGGTGAGCGCGGCCTCGGGAACCGTGGCCACCGGGTTGCCGTTCCACACGAACAGCACGTTGACGGGCGGGTCGAGTTCGTCGGTGGTGAGTGCCCAGCCCAGTCTGTTCATGCTGACGGTCCGCCGAGGGCGGCCGGCCGACAGGGACGGCACGTCGAACGACGCGTCGTCGAGGAACGGGTCGTTGTACGAACCGACGCTGCGCGAGTAGCCGCCGCCGCGGTGCTGCCATGCGCCGGTGAGCGATGGCAGGCACACGATGGTGCGGAAGAACTGTGCGCCGTGTTCGCGGTGCTCGGCACCGATGAGCGTGCGGATGAACGCCTGCTTCGTGGCGCCGTACTCGCGTGCCAGCCACTCGATGGTGTCAGCCGCCACGCCGCAGATCGCCGCGGCGCGCCCGGGGGTCCAGCCGGCCACGTGTGCGGCCAACTCGTCGAACCCGTTGGTGTGCTGGCGCACGTAGTCGTGGTCGATCAGGTCGTCGCGCACCAGTACGTGCATCATCGCCAGCATCAGCGCCACATCGGTGCCGGGCAGCGGCTGCACGAACACGTCGGCGGACTCGGCGGTGACGGTGCGGACCGGGTCGATCACCACCACCTTCGCCCCCTGTGAGCGGGCTTCCTCGATGAACGGCCATAGGTGACGATTCGTGAGCTTGGTGTTGGTGCCCCACAGCAGGATGAGCTTCGAGAACCGAACGTCGAGCGGGTCGCACGTGAGCGGTGAACCGATGGCCGATGCCGTGGCCCGCGAAGCCGTGCCGCCGCACAGGGAATCGACCTGGATGCTCGAGCCCAGGCGAGCGAAGAACCGACGGTCGAGCGCGTGCATCATCAGCGAACCCTGCGTGCCGGCGTCACCCCACGGCAGCACCGTCTGGCCGCC
>CAZQPJ010000477.1:0-1798 GCA_964595105.1 uncultured Bifidobacterium sp. | reverse complement strand
ATCGGCGTGGAGGGCCGTGGCAACTTCTACGACGGCGTCGGCGCCATCCGCGACATCCTGCAGAACCATCTGCTGCAGGTGTTGTCGCTGGTGGCCATGGAACCGCCCGTCGGGCCCGACAGCAGCTTCCTGCAGGACGAGAAGGCGAAGGTCTTCGCTGCCATGCGACCCATCGATCCGCACATGCTGGTGCGGGGCCAGTACGTGGGCTACCGCGACGAACCCGGGGTGGCACCCGACTCACAGGTCGAGACCTTCGTGGCCGCGAAACTGGAGATCGACTCGTGGCGCTGGGCCGGTGTGCCGTGGTACGTGCGTTGCGGGAAGGGTCTCGCTGCCGCCGCCACCGAGGTGGTGGTGGAGTTCCGTGAGCCGCCGAGCCTGTTGTTCGACGAAGCAGGCGGCCCCGAGCCCGAGCGCAACCTCGTGCGCTTCCGGCTGGGCAAGCACGACGGCGTCACGTTCACCCTGCAGGCGAAGACGCCGGGGCAGCACCTCGACAGCCAGAACGTCGACGTGGCGGTCGACTTCGCCGCAGCCCTCGGCGAGCGGCGCGAGGCCTATGAGCGACTGCTCGACGATGCACTCGCCGGACTGCCGCGTCGTTTCGCCCGCGAGGACGTGGTGGAGCAGACGTGGCGCGTCACCCAACCGGCGCTCGACAACCCCGGCCCAGTGCACCCGTACTTCCGAGGTTCGTGGGGCCCCAGCGAAGCCGACCGCGTGCTCGGCGGCGACCACTGGTTCCAACCCGTCGCCTGATCGCCCCTCCGCAGCGCCAGCGCCAGCGCAAGCCCCTGCCCCGCCCCACCCCCGACGGTCCGAGTGCCACCCGACCATCGGAGTGCCACCCGACCATCCGAGTGGGTACTCGCACCCCGGGTGGCGACACCCACTCGGATGACGGCCGCGGACGCCACCCACTCGGATCAGCTTGGGGTTAGGGGCGGTCGCGGCGGGGGACGACCACCACGGTGCCGTCGGCCTCGGTGTGCACCGTCACGCTGACGCCGTAGAACTCGCTCAGCGTCTCGGGCCGCAACACCTGCGCCGCGGTGCCGGACGCCACCACATGGCCATGGTGCAGCAACGAAAGGCGATCTGCGTACAGCCCCGCCAGGGTGAGGTCGTGCATCGCCGACACCACGGTGAGGCCGTGCTCGCGCCGCAACCGATCGACCAGTTCCAAGGCCTGCTGCTGGTGGCCGATGTCGAGCGCCGACGTCGGTTCGTCGAGCAGCAGGATGGGTGACTCCTGGGCGATGGCCCTGGCGATCACCAACCGCTGCCGCTCACCGCCGCTGAGCGTGCCCAGGCGACGCTTGGCGAACTCCCCGAGGTCGAGTCGCTCGAGCACATCGGCCACCAACGCACGGTCGTGCTTCGTCTCACTGCCGAAGTAGCCCACGTACGGGTTGCGACCCAGCAGCACGTATTCGGCGCCGGTCATGTCGTCGGGCATCAGCGGCGACTGCGGCACGTAGGCCACCATGGCGGCACGACGACGCGGCGAGCGCATGTCGATCGACGCGCCATCGACCGTGATGACCCCTCGATACGGCACGAGTCCGGCCACCGCTCGCAGCACGCTGCTCTTCCCGGCGCCGTTCGGGCCGATGAGGCACAGCCACTCGCCCGGCTTCACCTGATCGGTGAGCGCGAACACGGCCTCCTGCTTGCCGTAGAGCACGTTGAGGCATTCGAAGCCGAGCGAACTCATGCCACCGCCCTCCGGGTGCGGAGCACGAAGATGAACATCGGCGCACCCAGCATCTGCTGGAGCACCGTCATGCCCTGC
>CAZQPJ010000476.1:0-1801 GCA_964595105.1 uncultured Bifidobacterium sp. | reverse complement strand
CTACGGCACACCCAGCTACGGCACACCCAGCTACGGCACACCTCGCGCCAGTTTTGGCGTTCGGCTGCTCGCGCAGTTCCTCGACGGTCTCCTCTACGGCATGCTGACCGCCCTGTTCGCAGTGCTCGGTGTCGTCTTCATCATCAGTGGCGCCCGCAACTGCATCGACAAGATCGACGCCAACGGCAACGCCACGTGCACCAACGATGAGCTCAACGGGCCACTGATCCTGCTCGGCATCGTGGTGATCGCCCTCGGAGTGATGGCCGTGCTGTTCCTCTACGTACGGGCACTCGGCCGCACGGGGCAGACGTGGGGCCGCAAGGTTGCCAACGTGAAGGTGGTCGACCAGCACTCGATGCAACCGATCGGATTCGGTCGAGCGCTGGGCCGCACACTGTTCGCCCACTTCATCTCCAGTGCCATCTGCTACCTCGGCTATCTGTGGATGCTGTGGGACGCCGACAAGCAGACGTGGCACGACAAGGTGGTCGGCACCGCGGTCATCAACGCCTGAGCCGGGTGTGGACCTCACCACTGTCGCTGACGATCTCGTGGTGTTCCACGACGGTGTCACCGTGCACCGATTCGAAGGGCTCCAGCCCAGCACCACGCACGAGCTGCTCGGCCACGAGGTGACCACCCTCGAGCGACCGGCGGGCGAGTTGCTGTGCCGCATCGCCACGGTGAACGACATCCACTTCGGTGAGGACGAGTGCGGCCGCATCGACAACAACCCCGAAGGCCCCATCCAACGGTCGGACCCGGGCGACGAGCCGTACCCCGACACCATGAACCGGGCGGCGGCGGCCGAGATCGCTGCCATGAGCCCCGACGCAGTGGTGGTGAAGGGCGACATCACCGCCGACGGTCGCCCCGAGGAGTTCGCTGCGTTCGAGGCCTGCTACCGCCCACTGTTCGGCGACCGACTCCACGTGGTGCGCGGCAACCATGACGCCTACCGAGGCCAGCACCAGTACAGCGGCAACCGCTGGATCGCGATGTCGGGCATCGCCGTGGCGCTGCTCGACACGGTGATACCCCACCAGACCACCGGCAACCTCACCGCCGAACAATTCGAGTGGCTTCACGACCACGCTGCCGACGCCGACCGGAACGAAACGCCGGTGCTCGTGATGGGCCACCACCAGCAGTGGATCGCCGGGAGCGACAACGACCACCGGTCGGAGGGCTATTTCGGACTTCATCCTGATGCCAGCGATGCGCTGGCCGAGGTGGTGCGACAGCACACGAGCCTCATCGCCTACACGGCGGGGCACACGCATCGCCACCGGGTGAGGTACATGCCGTGCGGCGTGCCCACCATCGAGGTCGGGTGCGTGAAGGACTTCCCGGGCACCTGGGCCGAGTACCGCGTGTACGAGGGCGGCATCCAGCAGGTCGTGCACCGCATCAGCGGTGAGGCGGCCCTGCGCTGGAGCGACCGATGTCGCGTGCTGTATCGAGACTTCGGAATCGACTATCAGACCTACGCGATGGGCAGACTGGAGGAACGATGCATGAACATCCCACTCCGGAACGCACTGAAACCAGCACAGGCACCAGCACAGCACCGCTCGCCGATCTCAGGGTGATCGACCTGGCCACGGTGCTGGCCGGCCCCAACTGTGCCCGCTACCTGGCCGACTTCGGCGCCGACGTCATCAAGGTCGAACGGCCCGACGGCGGCGACAGCCTCCGCAACCTGGCGTGGCGCGACCCGCGTGACGGCGAGGGCCTGTGGTGGAAGATGGTGAACCGCAACAAGCGCACGGTGGCACTCGACCTCAAGGACGCTGCC
>CAZQPJ010000475.1:0-1805 GCA_964595105.1 uncultured Bifidobacterium sp. | reverse complement strand
TGGGGTGGGCTGGGCTGGGGTGGGGCGGGGTGGGGTGGGCTGGGCGCGGACCGGGGCGCGGACCGGGGGCTGACGATCAGCCGGCGTCGCGGAGCTCGCGACGAAGTTCGTTCACCTCGTCGCGCAGGCGCGCTGCGTATTCGAACTTCAACTCGGCCGCGGCCTCGTGCATCTCTTCCTCGAGCAGCTGGATGAGCCGAGCGAGCTCCTGCTGCGGCATGGTCTTCAACTCGCGCTGCACCTTGTCGCGCTCGCGGTTGCGGCGCTGGCCCTTGCCCGGCACCGGCGCCGTGTCGTCGGGCCGCAGGAGCGAAAGGATGTCGCCCACGGCCTTGCGGATGGTCTGGGGGTTGATGCCGTGCTCGGCGTTGTAGGCCAGCTGCCGCGCCCGACGTTCCTGGGTGGTGCCGATGGCCGCCTGCATCGAGTTGGTGATGGTGTCGGCATACATCACCACCTGGCCGTCGACGTTGCGGGCGGCACGCCCGATCATCTGCACGAGCGATGTCTCGCTGCGGAGGAAACCCTCCTTGTCGGCATCGAGGATGCACACCAGGCTCACCTCGGGAAGGTCGAGCCCTTCACGCAGAAGGTTGATGCCCACCAGCACGTCGAACTCACCCAGCCGCAACGCACGGAGAATCTCGATGCGCTGCACCGTGTCGATGTTGCTGTGCAGGTACCGCACCCGCAGGCCCTGCTCCAGCAGGTAGTCGGTGAGATCTTCCGCCATCTTCTTGGTGAGCGTGGTCACCAGCACTCGATCGCCACGGGTGATGCGGTCGTTGACGAGTTCGATGAGGTCGTCGATCTGACCCTTGGTGGGCTTCACGATCACCTCGGGGTCGACGAGACCCGTGGGCCGCACGATCTGCTCCACCACCTGCGTGCTGTGCTGCAGTTCGTAGGCACTCGGCGTGGCCGACATGAACACGCACTGATGGATGCGCTCGAGCACTTCCTCGAAGCGCAGCGGTCGGTTGTCTCGGGCGCTCGGCAACCGGAAGCCGTGATCGACGAGTTCGTCCTTGCGACGGAGGTCGCCGAGATACTGGCCGTGCAGCTGCGGCACGGCCACGTGACTCTCGTCGATCACCAACAGGAAGTCGTCGGGGAAGTAGTCGAGCAACGTGAACGGCGGTTCGCCGAACGTGCGACCGTCGATGTGCATCGAGTAGTTCTCGATGCCATTGCAGTAGCCGACCTCCTGGATCATCTCGAGGTCGTACTGGGTGCGCATGCGCAGACGCTGCGCCTCGAGCAGTTTGCCGTTGGCCTCGAACCACGCCAGCCGTTCCTGCAGTTCGGCCTCGATACCGAGCACCGCCTTGCGCATGCGTTCGTCACCGGCGACGTAGTGGGTGGCCGGGAACACCATGATCTGCGAGTGCTCGAACAACGTCTCGCCGGTGAGCGGGTCGACGGTGGTGATGCGGTCGACCGTGTCGCCGAACATCTCGATGCGGATGACGTGCTCCTCGTACGAGGGGTGCACCTCGATGGTGTCGCCGCGCACTCGGAACTTGCCGCGCCCGAGGGTCATGTCGTTGCGATCGAACTGCAGGTCGACGAGACGCCGAAGGATGCTGCGCATGTCGTAGTCGACCCCGGTGTGCAACTCGAGCAACTGCCCCTTGTACTCGGCAGGGTCACCCATGCCGTAGATGCAACTGACCGACGCCACCACGATGGTGTCGCGCCGGGTCAGCAGCGCTGCGGTGGCCGAGTGCCGCAACCGATCGATCTCGTCGTTGATCGACGAGTCCTTCTCGATGTAGGTGTCGCTCGATGCGATGTAGGCCTCG
>CAZQPJ010000474.1:0-1812 GCA_964595105.1 uncultured Bifidobacterium sp. | reverse complement strand
TACTGCCCCGACAGCGAACTTCCACCGCATGGACTGCGACGCCCTTAGTGCCAAGGTAGCAAGCTCGTCAGCCGTAAGGGGGCCGAGTTGGCGCTCGATGAGACGTGGCGGGACCATCAAAGGGCGCCACATGCCTTGACCGAATCATATGACTTCAACTTACAGCCTGCGGCGCGTTCAAGCAGCTTGGGGAGGTGTTTCCTCATCCACTGTGGGGTTCGACGTGTCGACATCACCGCAAAGTGATAGCACCGAAATTGTTTCTTCCTGAGAGAAGTGGTCGCGGCGGGCGCAGGCGAGAGGGTCGGCGGACCGTAGGCTGAGGTGGTTTCCTGGCGCGGAACTCCACGCGGAGCTCGGCGCGGACATCCCGCCTCCGTAGCTCAGTGGATAGAGCAACGGTTTCCTAAACCGCAGGTCGCAGGTTCGATCCCTGCCGGGGGCGCCAATGGCCAAGTTCGCCGACTTCGACCAGTACCTCGCCGACCTCTCGCCGATCGCCGCATCCACCATGCGTTCGATGGTCGACTGTGTGCTCGGCCAGTTCCCCGAACTGACGCTGAAGATGGCCTGGAACGTGCCCCAGTTGCAGGTCGGCAAGCAGTACGTGATGGGGTTCAGCGCCGCCAAGCGCCATCTCAGCGTGGCGCCGTGGAGCGCCGACGTGATGCGCCGCTTCGCCGACCGGCTGCAGCAGTACGACCCCACCGACAACCTGTTCCGGGTGCCGCCCGACTGGCAGCCCGATGCCGAACTCCTTCACGACCTTGTGCGAGCCCGACTGGCCGAACTCGGCGGCTCCTAGGGGTCACTTGGTCGAGTTCGCTGTCCGCCACTTTGGCTGGCGGACGTCGACAGCTCTAGTCGGTGGGTTTGTTGGCGGAATCGTCGGCTTCTGCGATTGCCCGTGCGGCGAGGTCGGCCAGCCCCAGTGAGGCTGCGGCGTTCTGCATCTCGACGTGATCGATTCGGCCCGCCTGCACGACGAGAATGGCCACGACATCACGCCATTGACGGTCGGACACTTCGCCGCCAGCCCGGTACCACTGCAGTTTCCGCAGCACCTGATCGTCAGGCGCCCCCACCCAGATCACGTTCCCGTTCTCGAGCGTGACGGCTTGCCGCCTGTCGAGTTGACGTTGATCGAGAAGGCGGTCGCCGAGCACGAAGAGGTCAACTTTCAGCGCCGATTCGTAGTGGACGAGATTGAACGAAGACGAGTGTTCCACCGCCTCGAATGCCATCTGCTCGCTGACGTAGAAGTCGGTCTGTACTGCTGCGACCAGTGCGGCAACCCCGTCACGGTCCAATTCGATTGCCACGTCGATGTCGAGGGTCGACCGGGGCTCACCGATGAGCGAGCTGGCCAGCGACCCGCCGAGAACCCATCTGACGCCGAGTTGGTCGAGGATTGCACCGACGTGCACCACGAGTTCGATGGGCGTCATCGTCACCAGCCTTCGATGTGGGGATCCCACCCGTAGACCGCGACCGACAGATCGCGCCCGAGGCGCAGCGCCGCGACGCGGAGGTGAACCTCGCGCTCGGTGGCACCGGGGTATCGCTGACGCACACCGACGGCAGCGAGGGTGGCGCAGTCGCGGTTGGCTGCCTCGACCGTTCGGAACTTCTCATCGGGCGACATCGAACGCCACCGCCGCACGAGGATTTCCAACACCTCCGCAGGTGTGTCCATCGAGAGCGCATGCGTGGGGCTCATCAGGCCATGGTAACGGCCGCCCGGACGGCGGACAGCCGGTCAGGCCAGCCGCTCGACCTCGACGAGCGTGTCGTAGAACGCCACGCCGCCGC
>CAZQPJ010000473.1:0-1815 GCA_964595105.1 uncultured Bifidobacterium sp. | reverse complement strand
ACGGCGATGACGCGCTTGGCACCGGCCATGGCCGCACCCTGCACGGCGTTGATTCCGATGCCGCCGACACCCACCACCACCACGGTGTCGCCGGGGCGAACCTCGGCGCGCTTGGTGGCCGAACCCCACCCGGTGGCCACACCGCAGCTCACCAGTGCCACCGCATCGAGCGGCAGGTCGGGGTCGACCTTGATGACCGATGCCTCGGCCACGCAGGCGTACTCGGAGAACGTGCCGAGCTTGGCCATCAGCAGCACGGGCTCACCGTTGAGGAAGTGACGGGGTGTGCCGTCGGTGATCATGCCCATCTGCATGGTGCCGGCACCTGCATCACACAGGTTCTGACGACCCGTGCTGCAGTAGCGGCAGCGACCGCACGACGGCACGAAGCTGGCCGACACGTGATCGCCCACCTGCACGCTGGTGACACCGGGGCCGACCTCCACCACCACGCCGGCGCCTTCGTGGCCGGCGATGACGGGGTAGAACGGCGGCAGCCCCGCCATCTCGAGAAGTTCGGCGGGCGGCACCATGTCGCCCGTCACGAAGTGCTCGTCGGAGTGGCACATTCCTGCCACCTTCCACTTCACGAGCACTTCACCGGCCTTGGGCGGATCGACGGTGATTTCCTCGATCTGCCACTGCTGGCCCTGACCATGGAGAACTGCGGCGCGGCACTGCATGTCAGTGCTCGTACACGAGGACGCCGCGGATGTTCTTGCCGCTGTTCATGTCGGCATATCCCTCGTTGATGCCTTCGAGGGGGTAGGTCTTGGTGACGAGACCGTCGAGGTCGAGCAGACCCTGCGAGTACAGCTCGAGCAGTTTCGGGATGTCGCGGCGCGGGTTGGCGGAGCCGAACAGCGAACCGATGAGCTGCTTCTCGAACACGGTGAGGAACACGGCCGGGATGGCAATGGTCCCCTCGGTGCCCGGGTGGATGTTGGTGACGACGATCTTGCTGCGCTTGCCGCCCAGCCAGAACGCCTCGCCCAGCACGTCACCGTTGCCGACGCCGCAGGTCATGATGACCTTGTCGAAGCCACGGCCCCAGGTCGACTCGTTGATGGCGCCCATGGCCTCACCGATGCTCGAGTAGGTGTGGGTGGCGCCGAACTCCTGCGCCTTCTCACGCTTGAACTCGATCGGGTCGATGGCGGCGATCACCCGGGCGCCGGCCAGCTTTGCGCCCTGCACGGCGTTCGAACCGATTCCACCGACACCGATGACGGCCACGGTGTCACCCGGCTGCACCTGCGCGGCGTACACGGCCGAACCCCAGCCGGTCACCACGCCGCAGCCGAGCAGGCACGCACGGTCGAGCGGGAGGTCCTTGTCGATCTTGATGCAGCTCGCCTCGTGCACCACGGTGTGGTGAGCGAAGGTGCCGAGCGCACCCACGCCGAGTGCGAGGTCGTTGCCGTCCTTGTCGTGGTGACGGGCGGTGCCGTCGGCCAGTTGCATACCGGTGGCGGTGATGGCGCCCATGTCGCACAGGTTGCTGTGCCCCTCAGCGCAGCTGGGGCACCGACCGCAGGCCGGCACGAAACCGAACACCACGTGGTCACCGGGGGCCACGCTGAACACACCGGGACCCACTTCCAGCACGATGCCGGCACCCTCGTGCCCGCCGATCAGCGGGGGCTCCGGGGTGAGGCCGGCGAGGTCACCGGTGAGCAGGTGCTCGTCGCTGTGGCACATGCCGCTGGCGACGATCTTCACCAGCACCTCACCCGTCTTCGGCGGGTCGAGTTCGATCTCCTCCACGCTCCATGGCGTGTTGCGCGCTCTGAGAATGGCTGCCTTGGTCTTCAC
>CAZQPJ010000472.1:0-1827 GCA_964595105.1 uncultured Bifidobacterium sp. | reverse complement strand
TTCGCCGTCCCGACACGCCCACGGCGTACGACGCGCAGGCCGTGCTGCGGGAGATCGGCATCGACGCCCATCTCGAGGAATTCGAGATCGCAGCCCCCACGCCACCGCTGCCGGTGACCGACCTCGATGTGGAGCACACGAGAATCCGGCTGTGTCTTCCTGCCGAGCGTGACGCCGAGGTTCGCGAGTTCCTGGAAGCCAACCCGCCCGGACCTCGCGCCTCCACCACCCTGTGGTGGGACACCTGACCCGGTGACGGATGGAGGGTTTCGTGCGCACCTGCGCCGCACGAAACCCTCGGTCCGGGCCAGAACGGGGTTTTCGTGCGCACCTGTGCCGCACGGAAGCCTCGGTTCAGGGGCCACACCCGGGGGCCCGGTGAGACGGGGCGCAGCCACCGTTCGTACACTCGCACCATGTACTCAGTGGCCATCAGCGTGGTGTCGTGCCTGCGAGCCAACACCCGCGTCAACGTGGTGTGGGTCGTCGACACCGGCGGCATTCCCGGCCTCGACCCCACCGACGGCGTGGCCCTCACACCAGGCGGCGGCCGCATGGGCACACTCGCCAACGGCGCATTCGACAGCCAGCTCATCGAACTCGCTGCAGCCACCTCTGGCCGCATCGTCGACCTGCAGGTGGGCGACGTGGAGGCACTGGTGGCCGGGCTTCCCAAGGGCAGCCGAGCCACGCTGGCCGTGATGCCAGCCGAACAACTGCCCACCCACCTGTGGCAGGCCTTGCTCGATCGGAAGCGGGTGTGCCTCGACGCCGCACTCGAAAACGGGCGCATCGTCGACGTGCAGGTGCACCACGACGGCCACATGGACGGCGCCGACGAGCGCGCCACCTCACTGCTGCAGTCGGCGGCCACCAACAGCGCACGATCCGACGATCGACTGCTCACCGCCCTCGTGCCCGTCACCCGGCTCGCCATCGGCGGTGGTGGTCCCAACGCCGATGCCATCGAGCAGGCCGCGCGCTTCCTCGGCTGGCAGGTGCAACGGGCAGCGAACCCCGAGACCGCGACGGGCCTCATGCTGGGCCTGTCGCCCATCGATGCCGCGGTGGTGATGGGTCACGACGTGGAGGCCAGCAGTTCCATCCTGGCTGCCGCGCTGGAGGGCGGGGCCGGCTACATCGGAGCGCTCGGATCGCTGCGAATGCAGCAGAACCGTGCCGACTGGCTGGCATACCGCGGCATCACCGACCTCACCCGCGTGCATGGTCCGGCGGGGCTCGACATCAACGCTCACACGCCGGCAGAGGTGGCGGTGTCGGTCGTGGCCGAGATCGTTGCCGTCCTCAACGGGCCGCGCTGACATTCACGTTTCGCGCTCCGCTCGGCACCCCTTCCGGAACGCTCGTACACTGCGGTTCTCGACGATCTGGAGGTAGCCATGTCCGCTCCGTCGGAGGACGCCAAGGGCGTGCTGAAGTCCGTGTGGGAAGAGCAGGGTGACCCCGCGCTCACGCTCGACGACGAGTGCAGCCCCACCAAGGTGTGCCGCAACATGCAGGGCATCACGTTCGAGGGTTTCGCCGACGAGGGCACCGATCTGCGCACCGCGTGGCGCCAGCGGCTCGAGCGCGAAGGCAAGTACAACACCTCGGGCGGCAGCATTCGCGACATCGTGCTCGGCCAGCAGTCGTAAGCACACCACGGCATACGAAGGAACACGTGACCCACTTCCCCCCTGCCTCCGTCGCCGAGTTGACGCAACAACTGCGTGACGTCGGCTATCTGGCCGACCGCGGCCTGGCCACCGCCACCTTCCTCGCCACCACCCTCGGCCGCCCACTGCTGCTCGAGGGCGAAGTGGGCGT
>CAZQPJ010000471.1:0-1832 GCA_964595105.1 uncultured Bifidobacterium sp. | reverse complement strand
TGTCGATGGCCACACCCACCTTGCCCACCCCGCCCTCGGCGCGCGGGTGGTCGGAGTCGTAGCCCATCTGCGTGGGCAGGTCGAATGCGCAGCTGAGGCCGGTCTGGCCAGCCCCCAACAGGAACTTGAACCGCTCGTTGGTGCTGGCCGCCGTGCCGAAGCCGGCGTACTGCCGCATCGTCCACAACTTGCCGCGGTACATGGTGGGATACACGCCACGGGTGTAGGGCGGGGTGCCCGGCGTCCCCAGTTGGGCAGATGCATCCCAGCCCGCCAGGTCATCGGCCGTGTAGAGCGGCCTCACTTCGATTCCGCTGTCGGTGCGCTTGTCGTCGCTCATCGTCGCCGAGCGTAGGTCGCAGGGCGTCGTCGCGCCCACCCGGTCAGCGCGCCGCCACCAGCGCGATCTCCATCTTCCACTCCGGCCGGGCCAGCGCCGGCACCGTCACGAGGGTGCTGGCGGCCCGATGCCCCTCGAGCGCCCGGTCTCGTGCCTGCATCACCGCCGCCAACGAGCCCATGTGTTCCACCACCACGTAGGTGGTGATGCTCACCACGTCGGTGGGTGCCATGCCGGCATCGCGAAGGATGGCGAGGAGGTTGGCCCACACCACCTCCGCCTGTTCGTGGATGGCCGCTGGCACGGAGCCATCGGGAGCGATGGGCACCACGCCACTGGTGTGCAACCAATGATCGGCATGTTCGGTGAGCACCGCATGCGCGTAGTTGGCCGCGGGTGGGGCGATGGCGGCGGGGGCGATCTGCTGGTTCACGGACACAGTGTGTCAGCCGAGCGAAGGGTCGAAATAGGGCCGATCGCCGGCCACGGTGACACGTTCCATCACCCGAACGGCCGGGAAGTAGTCACTCGCCGCATAGTGCTGCGCGGCTCGGTTGTCCCAGAACGCGATGGAATCAGGCCGCCACACGAAACGGCATTGGTATTCGGGGCGAGCCGCTTGGGCGTAGAGGTGTTCGAGCAGCCATTCGCTCTCCTTTCGGGTGAGCCCCTCGATGTGGGAGGTGAAGCCGGTGTTCACGTAGAGGCTTCGACGACCGGTCTCGGGGTGCGTGCGCACCACCGGGTGGCGCTGCGGCGGGTACTTCTCGTGCAGTTCATCGATCGACTTGCCGAGCCGCGTCGCGAACACGCGGGCGATGTCGTGGACGGCGGTGAGTCCGCACACCCACTCCTTCATCTTCGGCGAGAGTCCGTCGTACGCGGCCTCCATGTTGGCGAACAGG
The DNA here is from genome assembly GCA_964595105.1 of uncultured Bifidobacterium sp. GTDB lineage: Bacteria > Actinomycetota > Acidimicrobiia > Acidimicrobiales > Ilumatobacteraceae > UBA668. The sequence goes on along the minus strand of CAZQPJ010000471.1, from coordinate 587 downwards.
GTGTCGCCTCCGGTCTCGGGGATCTCGATCGCCCGCAGGACGGAGCCCAGCGACGGCGTCTCGCGCCACGTGACATCGCTGTGCCAGTTGTTCTCCACCCCACGGGAGTCGGGGCCGTGGGCGATGCGCAGCACCTCGCGGTGCTGCTGGTGGCGCGGCGTTGCCGGATGAATCTCGAGTTCACCGAACCGTCTCGCGAACGCGATGTGCTGTTCGGTGGTGATGCGCTGGTCGCGGAAGAAGATCACCTTGTGCCGCAGCAACGCGTCGCGGATGGCAGCGATGGTGAGGTCGGGCAGATCGTCGGCGAGGTCGACGCCGTGGATCTCGGCACCGATCATCGGCGACAACGGCCGTTCGACGATCGACGGCTCGGCGGAAATGGTCATCGAATTCCCCCTTCGACTCGAGGCCGACACTACCCCTGCTGTCGCGTAAGGTTTGCCCCATGACTGTCACCGAGCACGGCGTGCGCACCATCGACGGGGTCGAGTTGACCCCCAAGGACGTTCATCTCGATCTGCCCGGCCCTGCCGCCACCGTGGAGGAGGAACGCCTCCGCCGCAAGCAGAAGCTGGCGGGCGCAC
>CAZQPJ010000470.1:0-1842 GCA_964595105.1 uncultured Bifidobacterium sp. | reverse complement strand
GTGTCGACGGTGCTGGTCGGTGTCACGTGTGCGATCGCGTGGAACGAAGTGCGTGGGTCGCACTCGCCGCAGGCGTCGACCGTGACTCCCGTGGTCACCGCCCTGCCGGGCGAGCCGTACGTGTCGAGCGGAACGACCCCGGCGATCACCACTGAGGTGCTGGAGCAGTTGCCCGCCACATCAACGGTGTCGCTCCTGCCCACGTGGCCCACGCTCGGTGCCGTACCGATGGTGGTGACCGCCACGATGCCCACCGCGGCGTCGGCCGGCGTGCCGGTCGTGACGCTGCCGCCGGTGACGCTGCCGCCGGTGACGCTGCCGCCGGTGACAGTGCCGATCGCAACGCTGCCGCCGGTCACGGCGCCGCCCGCCACCTCACCGGCGCCCACCACCACGGCGGCCTCACGGCAGCGCTACAGCGTCACCGGGGTTCCCGTACCGTCGAGCTTCGTCATCCCACGGACGTGGACGAAGCCGATTCCCGACTGGCCCGCGGGGTGTGTGGCGGGTCAACTCGAGGACAACGGTGTGTGGAACTGCCAGCGGTGACGCACGCCGTCGGTCGGTGGGCCTGGTCAGCCCAGCGAACTCACTTCGCAGGGCGACCGTCGGCGTCGCACGGCAACAACGCCTCGGGGTAACGAACCTGGAAGTCGTTCAACATCTTCGCCTCGACCGTCGTCATCAGTGAGGGGCTGACGCGGATGAGCCCGGAGAACGGTTCTTCCAACTGCTCCACCAGGTACAGGGTGCCGCCCAACAGCAGCGCCATGGCGAGCGCGATGGGAACGAGCACGCGTCGACGCATGTCGGGAATCGCGAGCGAACACAGCAGCAGGATGACGCCGATGACCGATGCGATCATCAGCACCACCGTGAGCTGCGGCAGGTGAGGCTTCGATTCGTAGAGCCGCATCTGTCGTGTCTCGCTCTGCGTGCGGTTGAGGCTCACCAACTGGCCCACGATGACGCCGGGGCCGTCGAGCACCTTGGTGATCTCGCTGTCGAACTGGAGAGCCCACTGGTCGGCCTCGGGTGCTGACGTGCCGCGTTCCATCGCAGGCCACTCGAGTTGCTTCACCGAACGGGCGTAACACACCGATGCGGCCTGCAGCGCCTGCCCCCGGTTGTCGGGCAGCATGCCGGCCTGCTCGTACATCATCGACACCCCGGTGGCCTCGGCGGTGGATTGACTGCCGGCGCGCTGGAAGGTCTGCGTGGCCTGCGACACCACGAAGGCGGTGAGGAACACGGTGAGAGTGACCACCGGCCCGACGAATGCATCGATCTTCACGCCCTGGAAGTCGTTGCGGAAGAGTTTCGACATCCTCGGTCGCACGAGGAACACACCGACGGGAACGGCGACGAGCGCGCCGATGAATGCCCAGAACATCGAGAAAGCCTCCGCGGGAGAGTCCGCCGTGCGACAGGGCGGGAAGAACGAATGTATCGAACGGTGTCGGACGGATGGCGTATCGAGGCGTCGCAGGGTGTCCGGTAGGTTCACCGGCCATGACGGTGGCGCGATGGACCTGACCTTCAGCGGTGTGGTGTTCGAGTGGCGGGGCCCGTCGCCGTCCCCTTTCGTTGCCTTGCCCCATGCCGGGGCGGTACTAACACCACCGGAAAGCAGCACATTGCCCGTTGCAATGTCAGCCAATCTTGCCAGAGATGTAGTCGTGTCGGCATAAAGCAAGTCGCCGACAGCATACAGTGACTGCCCCGTGCCGCCGTTTGTAGCGGGCAATGTACCCGTAACACCCGCCGACAAGCTAACCTGAGACCACGTCGGTGCCGCAGATGCACCGCCTGACGTAAAGACGTACCCGCTTGCGCCGTATG
>CAZQPJ010000469.1:0-1843 GCA_964595105.1 uncultured Bifidobacterium sp. | reverse complement strand
CAACGCCCTGGTCCGCCACATCTGAGCGACTCCAGCCGACCCCGGTCTTCGCCCACACCCGCCCCCACACCCGCCCCCACACCCGCGAGGACGTCGCGCCCTTTTCGACGTCGCGTCCATGAAATGGGCGCGACGTCCTCGCGAGGGAGCGCGAGGGAGCGCCGGGGGCCGGGGCCGGGTGGCCGGGGTGGGGTCAGGGGGCGAGGCGGACGAGCCAGTCGGGGAAGAACCCGACCAGCAACGTGAACGCCACCGACAGCGTGATGGCCACACCCAGGTAGAGCGGCACTCGCACCGGCTCGCGGGAATCGTCGCCGGCCTGCGGCTCGGCAACCCACATGCTGATCATGATGCGGAGATAGAGGAAGGCAGCGATGACCGCTGCCACCATGGCGATGATGGCCACGGCGTAGCTGTGCTCCTCCACCGCAGCGCGGATGACACCGAACTTGGCGATGAACCCGCTCGTGAGCGGCACACCCGCCTGGGCCAGCAACAGCGTCGTCATGCCCAGTGCCAGCAACGGCTTCGAGCGGCCGAGCCCGCGGAAGGCACCGAGGTCGGTGGCGCCATCGCCGGTGCGAGACACTGCGGTGACCACACCGAAGGTGCCCATCACCAACACCGCGTACACCAACGTGTAGAGCAGCACGGAACTCTGGCCGCTGCCGACCGCGGCTCCGCCGGCATGGTGCGCCGCAGCCTCGACACCGACGAGCATGAAACCCGCATGGCTGATCGACGAGAACGCCAACATGCGCTTCACGTCGTTCTGGACGACCGCCATCACCGAACCACCGACCACCGTGATGACAGCGAGCAACCACACGATCGGGCGATAGTCGGCCGCCCAGTTGGGCAGACCCTCGAGCAGCACCCGCAGCATGGCGGCGAACGCAGCCGCCTTCGCGGCAGACGCCATGAAGGCGGTGACCGGCGTAGGAGCACCCTGGTAGACGTCGGGGGTCCAGAAGTGGAACGGCACGGCGGCCACCTTGAACGACAGCCCCACCAGCAGCATCGCCACACCGGCCAGCACGAGGGCTTCGTTGCTGCGATCGGTGGGCACGGTGGCGCCGAACGTCTGCACCATCTTGCCGAAGTTGGTGCTGCCGGTGCCGCCGTACACGAGGGCGATGCCGTAGAGGAAGAACGCCGACGAGAAGCCACCGAGCACGAAGTACTTGAGACCGCTTTCCTGGCTCTGGATGCGCCGACGGTGGCTGGCGGCCATCACGTAGAGGGCGATCGACAGGATCTCGAGTCCGAGGAACAGCACCACGAGATCGTTCGCCGTGCCCATCACCATGCCGCCGATGGCAGCCAGCATCGCCAGCACGTAGTGCTCGGCGCCATCGATGCCCTCACGACGCAGGTAGTCGTCGCTGAGCAGCGCGAACAGGAACACCGCCACCGTGATGGTGATGCCCACCCACACGCCCATCTTGTCGAGGTGCATCGCATCGCCCACGAGCGTGACCGGTCCGTGGATGTCGACTCGGTGCCACATCAGCAGCCAGGCGACGAACGTGCCGACCGCGACGAGTGCGGTGAACGTGGACGACAACCTGCGCGGCCACGACGGCACGAGCGCGCTGGCCACCAGCAACACCATGGCACCGCCGAGCAACACCAGCAATGGCGACAGCGACGACCAGGCAACCTTCGGGCCTTCGAACGCGGCGAGCACACCCATCAGCCCTGACCCCCTGCGACGACCTCGGGCACCTGCCAGGTCGAGTGCGACGACACGTGTTCAAGCAACTTGTTCACCGACGGCTCGACCCGATCGAGCATCGGCTTCGGGTAGACACCCGAGAACACGATGATGGCGATGAAGGGC
>CAZQPJ010000468.1:0-1848 GCA_964595105.1 uncultured Bifidobacterium sp. | reverse complement strand
CTCGAGACCGCCACCCCGGCGCAGGTGACCGGGGGCAGACCCGCACCGGCCCGATGAGCCGTACCACCCATCGATGCCTCACGGTGCGCGTGCTCGTCGGCGACCTCCTCGAAGAGGTCGGTGACGCGGATCTTCCGAGGGCGGCCGCCGAGATCGAGCGCCACCTCCACGGCGGCGCCGATGTCGTTGGTGTGCACGTGGCAGTTCCACAGGCCATCGCCACCCACCACCACGATGCTGTCGCCGATGGCGCCCCAGCCCTCCTTGAACGCCTGGATGTGCTCATCGGCGAGGTCGAGGAAGTACATCACCTCGTAGCGCAGTTCGCTGACGTCGACCTCTCCCTCGGTGTGCCGGTGCGCCACGGCCTCGAGCTGCTCCGCCGTGGGGCCGGCCGACTCGTCGGGTTCGGGCAGCGGTACGCCGTCGACCACGTGGAGCGCCGAATCGAGCAGCAGCAGGAACCCTGCCCCGCCGGCATCGACGACTCCGGCGTCCTTCAGCACCGGCAGCATCTCGGGTGTCCGGTCGAGCGCCGACTTCCCGGCCAGGCGGGCAGCGTGCAGCACGCCCGCCAGCGACTCTCCGCGCTGGGCAGCCTCGTGCGCTGCGTCGGCCGACTCACGGACCACCGTGAGGATGGTGCCCTCGATGGGTTTCAGCACCGCTTGGTACGCGGCAGCACTGGCCGCCTTCAGGGCCTCGGCGACCTTGGCACCAGTGCCCTCCGTGGCACCCTTCAGGGTGCTCGCCAGCCCGCGGAGGATCTGACTGAGGATGACGCCACTGTTGCCGCGAGCGCCCATGAGGCTGCCGTGACTGATGGCATCGCAGGTGGGGGCCATGCCGGCTTCGGCACCGTCGAGTTCGGCCACGACCGCATCGAGCGTACGGGCCATGTTGGTGCCGGTGTCACCGTCGGGCACCGGGTAGACGTTCAGGCGATTGATGCCGGGGGCGTGCGCCTTCATGGTGTCGCGGAAGGTGACCACGGTGTTGCGGAAGGCTTCCGGGCTGAACCGTTCGAGGGTGGGCACGCCGCAACCTTACCGATGGGCGTCGCCCGATGGTGACCCACCGGCGTGGTGAACCGGCCTGCGTCGCTGGTAGCCTCCCTCCGCTCGAATCGATCTGCGTGGAAGAAGAGACGTCATGGCAGCAGTGTGTGAAGTGTGCGGCAAGGGCCCGAGCTGGGGCATGAACGTGTCGCACTCCCACCGTCGCACGAGGCGGCGTTGGAACCCGAACATTCAGCGTGTGCGTGCACTCGTGGGCGGCTCGCCCAAGCGGGTGAACGTGTGCACCGGGTGCATCAAGAGCGGCAAGATCGTCAAGGCCGGCTGAGGTCGGTCGTGCAGGGCGTCGTCAAGAGCTTCGACCCGGCATCCGGTGACGGCGTCGTCGTTGCCGACACCGCCGACCTTCCCGAGTTCGACCTGGCCGCCGACGCGCTGGCCGGTTCGATCTTCCGCATGCTCCGTCAGGGGCAGCGAGTCGTGTTCGAACTCGACGGCGACGGTCGGGCCACTCGACTGAGACTCGGCAGCGAAGCCGACATGGAGACGCCCGGCCACTGAGCCGGGCTTTTCTCTTTCCGGGGCACGGTTTGCAAGAATCGCGGACGGCCATTACAACGCAGTAGCGGCACGAGGGAGACCGGGATGAGCGGAACGAGTAGCAACGCACGCCTGCACGAATGGGTGGACGAATGGGCAGCCGTCATGCAGCCCGACGACATTTACTGGTGCGACGGATCCGCCGAGGAGTACGACCGCCTCTGCCAGGCCTTGGTCGACAGCGGCACCTTCACCAAGCTCGACGACGCCAAGCGGCCCAACAGCTACTGGG
>CAZQPJ010000467.1:0-1855 GCA_964595105.1 uncultured Bifidobacterium sp. | reverse complement strand
GCCCGACGTGGTGAACATGCTGCGGCTGCACGCCGACGCAGTGGTGGTGCTCGACGAACCCGCCGAGTTCGGGGCCGTGGGCCGCTGGTACCACGAGTTCGACACGGTGACCGATGACGAGGTGATGCGCCTCGTGCATGCGGCGATGGCCACTCACTCGGAGGTGCTGGTGAAGGCGGGTGACGTGATGTTGCCCGGCACGCTGTCGGTGCCACCGCGGCCGAGGGGTTTGGTGGTGTTCGCCCACGGCAGTGGCAGCAGTCGGCGCAGCCCGCGCAATCGCTGGGTGGCAGAACGTCTGCAGAGCGCCGGCATGGCCACGTTGCTGGTCGACCTGCTCACCGAGAACGAGGCGCACGAGCAGGTGCACGTTTTCGACGTGGAACTGCTGGCCGATCGGGTGGGCGCGACGCTCGAATTCGTGGGCGGTCACCCCGACACACGGGCGCTTCCGGTGGGCCTGTTCGGAGCCAGCACCGGCGCGGCGGCGGCGCTGTGGGCCGCTGCCGACCGGGGGAGCCACGTGGGCGCAGTGGTGTGCCGCGGCGGTCGGCCCGACCTGGCCCAACGCAGACTGCCCGAGGTGACCTCGCCCACGCTGCTGCTGGTGGGCGGCGACGATGGCACCGTGGTGGACCTGAACCGCCGCGCCGCCCATGCGTTGCGCTGTGAGCATCGACTGGTGGTGGTGCCCGGTGCGAGCCACCTCTTCGAGGAGCCGGGCACGCTGGAACGAGTGGCCGACGAGGCGTCGCGCTGGTTCCGCGCTCATCTGGGAGCGCGCCTGCAGCACGCCTGACTCAGCCCTCCCCGTTCAGCCCACCCTGTTCAGCCCATGTAGATGGTGCGCCGCTTCGCCACCGAGTCGCGGTCGACCGGATCGGCCGTGGCGAACCGGGCGATCAGTTCGCGGCGCAACGCCCCGAAGTCGACCACGGCGTCGATCACCAGGTCGGCGGCCAGTCGGTAGAGGTCGACGTCGGCCTCGTACTCGGCACGCTTGGCCGCCACGAACGCGGCGCGCTCGTCGGGGTCGTCGATGGCCTGAATGGTGTTGGCGTACACGGCGTTCACCGCGGCCTCCGGCCCCATCACGGCGATCTTGGCGGTGGGCAGCGCCAGCGTGGCGATGGGGTCGAATCCCGGGCCCGCCATGGCGTACAGCCCGGCGCCGTATGCCTTGCGCACCACCACGCAGATCTTCGGCACGGTGGCCTCGCTGACGGCCGTGATCATCTTCGCCCCGTGGCGGATGATGCCGGCGCGCTCCACCTGGGTGCCGATCATGAACCCGGGCACGTCGGCCAGGAACACGAGCGGGATGTTGTAGGCGTCGCACATGAAGATGAACCTGGCCGCCTTGTCGGCCGAGTCACCGAACAGCACCCCGCCCTTGTGCATCGGGTTGTTCGCCACGATGCCCACCACCTGACCGTCGAGCCGGGCCAGCGCAGTGGTGAGCTCGGGCGCGAACAGCGGCTTCAGTTCGAAGAGCGAGTCGGCGTCGACGAGGCACTCGATCACGCGTCTGATGTCGTAGCCCGCCGCCTCGGCCGCTGGCAGTTCGGATCGGGTGAGCGGTCGCACTGAAGGCTGCGGTGCGGCGGCCGGGGGTCGGTCGCGCCACCGCTCGGGAAGGTACGAGAACAACGTGCGCGCCTGCTCGATGGCGTCGGCGTCGTCGGTGGCCAGGTTGTCGCCGCACCCCGACACGGTGGCGTGCATGCGAGCCCCGCCCATCTCGTCGAGTGTCACCCTCTCGCCGATCACCTCCTCGGCCATGCGCGGCGAGCCGAGGTACATCGAGGCGTTGCCCTCCACCATGATCACCACGTCGCAGAACGCGGGGATGTAG
>CAZQPJ010000466.1:0-1862 GCA_964595105.1 uncultured Bifidobacterium sp. | reverse complement strand
CGACGAGAACCCCGACGTGGTGTGCGTGTTCGGCGCCGACCACATCTATCGGATGGACCCCCGACAGATGGTCGACCACCACGTGGCCTCCGGAGCAGGTGTCACGGTGGCGGCCATCCCTGTGGGCTACGAGGAAGCCAAGTCGTTCGGTGTCATCGAGGCCGACCCGCAGGGTCGCATCGTGGCGTTCCACGAGAAGTCACCCAACCCGCCCACGATGCAGGGAGACGCCACTCGGTGCCTGGCCAGCATGGGCAACTACGTGTTCGACACCAAGACGCTCATCGACATCGTCACGCCCACGGGCGACGACAACCAGTACACCGACATCGGCGGCCACATCATTCCCGCGCTCACTGCGTCGGGCGTGGCCCACGTGTACGACTTCTCCACCAACATCGTGCCCGGGCAGGACGACCGCGAGAAGGGGTATTGGCGCGACGTCGGCACCATCGACTCGTACTACGACGCGAACATGGACCTGCTGGCGCCGGTGCCCGTGTTCAACCTCTACAACGACGAGTGGCCCGTGTTCACCAGCCACGAGTCGTTGCCGCCGGCGAAGATCTCGAGGGGCTCGGGAGGTGAGCCAGCGCACGTCGACGGCAGTCTCCTGTGCGCAGGTTCCATCGTGTCGGGCGCGCACGTCGAGCGTTCGATCGTGTCGCCCGGTGCCCGGGTGGAGCACGACGCCCACGTCACCGACAGCATCCTGTTCCCCGGCGTGAAGGTGGGGGCCGGGGCGCGCATCAATCGCTGCATCATCGACAAGAACGTGGTGGTGCCGCCGGGCATGCGCATCGGATTCGACCGCTCGGTCGACTCGCAGCGCTTCACCGTCAGCGATCGCGGTGTGGTGGTGATCCCGAAGGGGATGCAGCTCTAACTCCACCAGACCGAGGTTTCCGTGCGCACCTGTGCGGCACGGAAACCTCGATTCGGGGGCTCACGACTCGGTGGCGGTGGCGTCGATGACCCCGCGGAAATCCGGCGGCATCGCCTTCGAGTCGCGGGCCAGCGACTGAGCCACCCGCTGGGCCAGATTCCGGTCGTTCATGATGGTGCGCGCAACACGCCCGGTGAGCGGTCCACCCAGCGGAATCTGACCCGACGCCACGGCAGCGATGAGCGCGCTCGACACCTGTGCGGCCACTGGCTGTACCGCCTGCCAGTCGACCTGCTGGGCCATCGCCCTCATTCGTTCGGCGGCCTCACCGGCACCCTTCGACGTGGCCGTCTTCACGGCCGCCCAGTCGATGCCGTCGATCGCTGCGGCAACGGTGTCGGCGTCGGCCTCCGCCGCATCGTGGTCGGCCACCTCGGGCTCGCCGCGGAGTCCGGCCTCGTACTCGGCCTTCAGCAAGGCGGCGAACGCAGCGGCGCGCTCGGGCAGGTCGCGCGGCGACACCGCCTTCCTCGCCTTCGCCACGAGACGCCCGAGTTGACGACCGGCCATGTGCAGAAACTACCCGTCTGCTCCGAGTCGCACCTTCGCAGGTGCATCGGTGACACTGGTGGGATGAGCGATCTCCTCGACGAACTCGACGCCTGGCTCGACACCAACTGGGACCCCGACCTCACCGTGGGCGAATGGTGGCACCGGCTGGGAACCTCAGGCTGGGCGGCACCGGCCCTGCCTGCGAAGGCGTACGGCAAGGGCCTGTCGCGCAACGACGCCATCGCAGTGGCACAACGCATCGTCGACCGCGGTGCGGTGCCGGCGCCGGGTGGCCTCGGCATGTTGTTGGCGGCACCCACCATCGCCACGCACGGCACTCAGGAGCAGATCGACCGCTTCGTGCTGCCCATCGTCACCGGTGCGCACGCGTGGTGCCAACTGTTCAGCGAGCCCGGTGCGGGCA
>CAZQPJ010000465.1:0-1887 GCA_964595105.1 uncultured Bifidobacterium sp. | reverse complement strand
GCACGGCGGGCTCCGCTACCTGCAGCAGGGCGAGGTCCGCCTCGTGTACGAGGCGCTGCGCGAGCGACAGCGGTTGTTCAAGAACGCGCCCCATCTGGTGTCGGTTCTGCCGTTCATGATTCCCGTGCTCACCAAGGACGGGGTGGTGTCGCGGAAGGTGGCGCGTGCCCTTGGTTCGGCGATGTGGATGTACGACCTCACCGGCGGTTGGCGCATCGGAAAGCTCCATCGCCGCCTCCGCAAGGACGCAGCGTTCGCACACCTGCCCACCATGCACCGCGAACGTCTCGCCTCGGCCTACCTCTACTACGACGCCTCGGTCGACGATGCACGTCTCGTCCTCACGCTGTGCCGCACCGCCGCCCACCACGGCGCCGTGGTGGTGAACCGCTGCCCCGTGGTGGGGCTCACGAAGGACGCCAGTGGAACGGCCAACGGCGCAACCGTGCGCGTCGACGGCCGCGACGTCGTCGTTCGCGCCAAGGTGGTGGTGAACGCAGCCGGTGTGTGGAGCGACGATGTGCGCGCGCTCGACGATGGCACGCATCCCGATTCCATCCGCCCCGCGAAGGGCGTGCACGTGACGGTGCCCTGGGACAAGATCCGCTGCGACATCGCCGTGGTGATCCCCGTGCCCAAGGACAAGCGCAGCCTGTTCCTGGTGCCGTGGGGTGAACGTGCCGACGGCACGTTCGAGTTCGCCTACGTCGGTACCACCGACACCGACTACCAGGGGCCACTCGACGACCCTCAGTGCACGAAGGACGACGTCGACTACGTGCTGCGAGCCGTGAACGCTGCCCTCACCACCTCGGTGACGGCCGACGACATCATCGGCGTGTGGGCCGGACTCCGACCCCTCGTGAAGGCCGCTGCCACCGGCCGCACGGCCGACCTGTCGCGGCGTCACCATCTGCACGAGTCGGCGTCGGGGGTGCTCACCATCACCGGCGGCAAGCTCACCACCTACCGCGAAATGGCCGAGCACACGGTCGACGCTGCCGTGCGCCGACTGGGCGTGACGGCTCGATGCCGCACCAAGGGCCTTCGCCTCATGGGCGCCGGCCGCCGTTCCAGGCCCGACGGCACGCCGCAGTCGAACCTTGCTCACCGCTACGGCACGCTGCTCGCCGAGGTGACCGCACTGGCCGCCGCCGACCCGACCCTCGCCGAGCCACTGGTGCCCGGCCTGCCTCACCTGCGGGCCGAGGCGATCTACGCGGTGCGTCACGAGATGGCACTCACCCTCGACGACGTGCTGACCCGTCGAACACGTGCCCGCCTGTTCGACCGACCGGCCACCATGGCTGCAGCTCCTGCGGTGGCAGCGCTGCTGGCTCCGGAACTCGGATGGGACGACGCTGAGACTGCACGACAGGTGACCGCGTTCATCGCTGCGTGCGAGACCGAGGTGGCGGCAGGGCGCACCCCGGAGCCGCATGCGGCAGGAGCCACCTCATGACACAGCCCACCGAACCGATCGAACTCACGGGCACCGCGCACCGCCTGCCCGCTGCAGCACCGCTGCCGGACGGATTTCCGGCCCTCCTGTCGGCCGTCTGCCCCGTGGTGACATCCGAGGCTGCCGTGGCCACGGCCAGTCGTGACTGGTGGCCACTGGCACTGCACTGGTCGTTGCGCGGTGAGGTGTTGCAGCGCGCCGCGGTGGTGGCCCGACCCACCAGCACCGCGGAGGTGGCTGCAGTGCTGCGCCTGTGCCACGAGCACCATGTGCCGCTCACGCCGGCCGGCGGCCGCAGTAGCGTCGTGGGTGCCACGGTGCCGGTGTTCGGAGGCGTGCTGCTCGACCTCACCGGGTTGCAGGGCGTCGGCGCGGTCGACACCGTCTCGGGGCTCGTCGAGGTGTGGGCCGGCACGTTCGGTCCC
>CAZQPJ010000464.1:0-1892 GCA_964595105.1 uncultured Bifidobacterium sp. | reverse complement strand
AGGACGACGTTGCGGCCCTTCGGCCCGAGCGTCACCTTGACGGTGTCGGCCAGCTTGTTGACGCCGGCCTCGAGGGCGCGACGCGCCTCTTCGTGGAACTTGAGTTGCTTGGCCATGTGGTCAGCGACTCACTTCTGCACGATCGCGAGCACGTCGCGGCTGGTGAGGATGAGGAGGTCCTTGCCCTCCACCGTCACCTCGGTGCCGCCGTACTTGCTGTACAGCACCGTGTCGCCGACCTTCACGTCGAGCGGGCTGTGGGCGCCCTTGTCGTCGCTCCAGCGGCCGGGGCCGACGGCGAGGACTTCGCCCTGCTGCGGCTTCTCCTTGGCGGTGTCGGGGATCACGAGACCCGAGGCAGTGGTCTGCTCGGCCTCGTTGGGCTTCACGACGATGCGGTCATCGAGGGGCTTCAGGTTCATTGGTGCAGGCCTCCGTTGGCAAGAGCACTCGGTTGGAACAGGAACCGGCCGGTTAGCACTCGGCCGGGGTGAGTGCCAGCCTACGGGTTCACCCGGCTCGTTAGCAACCGGGAGCCGAGAGTGCTAATCACCCACGAGGGTGACACCGAGCTCGGCCGCAAGGCGGACCACCGTGTGCAGCGGAAGGCCCACCACGCTGCTGACGCTGCCCATGATGCGCTGCACGAACACGCCACCTGCACCCTGCACCGCATAGGCACCGGCCTTGTCGAGCGGCTCCCCCGTGGCGACGTACCACTCGATGGAGTCCGCTGTGAGCGGGGTGAAGGTGACGAGTGAGGTGACGACGTCGCTCACCGTGCGGTCGCCGAGGCGAAGGGCGACGCCCGTGTGCACCCGGTGGGTTCGGGCCGAGAGTTTCCGGAGCATCACCTTGGCGTGCTCGGCGTCGTCGGGTTTGGAGAGGATCTCACCGCCCAGGTCCACCGTGGTGTCGGCCGTGATCACCAATGCCTCGGCAGCGGCAGGCACGGCGTGCGACTTGGCGAGGGCCAGTCGGCGTACGTACTCCAGCGGCGTTTCGCCGACCAGCGGTGTTTCGTCGATGTCGGGCGAGGCGACGGTGAACTCCACCCCGAGTTGCGCCAGAAGTTCGCGCCGACGCGGCGAGGTCGAGCCCAACACCACTTCGGTCATCCGCCGGAGACCGCCATCGCCTGGTCGTCGTCGGGAATCACGATGTCGTCGAGGCGGTCGAGGTATCCGTCCGGTAGGGCGACGCGGATCGGGCCGTTGGTGTGGCCGCGGCGAATGCGCTCCCCTCCCGGAACGATGGAGGTGGTGGGGTCGAGGAGCGCGATGAGGTCGTCGAGCTCGGCCAGCGAGCTCACCATGCCGAACCGGCCGCGCATCTCTCCGCCGACCGGGTAGCCGGTCATGTACCAGGCCGTGTGCTTGCGGAAGTCGCGCAGAGCGAGGTTCTCGCCGAGGTGGTCGGCGAGGCGCCGGGCGTGCTCTGCCATCACCGCGCACACCTCACCGAGCAGCGGGGCCTCCTGCACCGGGCGACCGGCGAGGGCATCGACGAGGTCACGGAACAACCACGGTCGGCCGAGGCAACCGCGGCCCACCACCACACCGTCGCAGCCGGTGTGACGCATCATCGCGACGGCATCGGCGGCTTCCCAGATGTCGCCGTTGCCGAGGACGGGGATGTCGGACACCGCCGCCTTCAGCTCGGCGATCGCATCCCAATCCGCTGTGCCGGCATAGTGCTGCTCGGCGGTGCGGGCGTGGAGTGCGATGGCCGCGACGCCTTCCTCGGCGACATCCCGGAGTCGCTGATCCGCCTGCAGCGGCGCGAGTACTACCGGATGTCCACGCCCAAGGCCAATCCCATCAAGGCCAACATCCCCATCCTGCAGGAGGACGGTTCGAAGCCTTTGTGCATTGACGTAGTCGGCCGCGCGG
>CAZQPJ010000463.1:0-1899 GCA_964595105.1 uncultured Bifidobacterium sp. | reverse complement strand
CGACGCACTCGATCGGCGCCTGCAGGCGAAGATGGCGTGAGCCTCGTCGTGCGGCCGATGGCCGCAGGCGACGACGTCGAGCGACTGGGCGCCATCGTCCGCGACGCCTATCTCGGTATTCCCGACTACCCGCCCGACGACGAGTACGACTCGGCGCTGCATCGGGTGGCAGAACGGGCCGACCACGGGCAGATAGTGGTGGCCGAACTCGACGGTGTGGCGGTGGGGTGCCTCACGTTCATCACCGACCCGGGGAGCCAACTCTACGAATGGCACGACCCATCGTTCACGTGCATCCGCATGTTCGCGGTGGAGGTGTCGACACAGGGCCTCGGCGTGGGCGCGGCCATGCTGCAGTGGTGCATCGACGAGACTCGGCGTCTGGGGCGGGCCGGCGTCGGGTTGCACACCATCACCGAGATGCGAACGGCGCAGCGACTCTACGAACGGTTCGGGTTCCGTCGACGACCAGAGCACGACTTCGAGGTGCCCGACACCACGGGTCTCGCGTACGAGTTGGTGCTCGTAGCCTGACGGGGTCATGCACCTCGACGACTTCGACTACTCGCTCCCCGAGGAACTGATCGCGCAGGTCCCCGTCGAACCGCGCGATTCGGCTCGTCTCCTGGTCGATCGAGGTGGCGACGCGCCGCTGCACCGACATGTGCGCGACCTCACCGAGTTCCTGGGTGACGGTGACCTGCTGGTGGTGAACGACAGTCGGGTGATTCCGGCGCGTCTGCATCTTCAACGACACACGGGCGGCGCTGCCGAGGTGCTGCTGCTGGAACCGCTCGATGGTGAACGTCGGACCTGGGAGGCGCTGGTGCGGCCGGCGCGAAAGCTGCGCATGGGTGAGGAACTCGTGTCGGGCGAGACACCCCTGGTGCGCATCGGCGGCCGCACGGTTGCGGGCGACACAATGCAGGTGGAACTACTGGGCGAAGGTGAACCGCTCGACCTGTTGCAGCGCCACGGTGAGATGCCGCTACCGCCCTACATCACCGCTCGGCTCGACCAGCCCGAGCGCTACCAGACCGTGTACTCGGCGCAGCCGGGCTCGGCCGCTGCACCCACGGCCGGCCTGCACTTCACGCCGGAACTGCTCGATCGCCTGGCGGCACAGGGCGTGCAGACAGCCCGGGTGGAACTTGTGGTGGGGCTCGACACGTTCAAACCGGTCAGCGAGGCCGACCCGCGCAACCACATCATCCACACCGAGCGTTATCGCGTGCCGGCAGCCACCACGGCTGCATGTGCGGAGGCGCGTCGAGTGGTGGCAGTGGGCACCACCAGCGTCCGGGCACTCGAGACTGCGGCGGCAACCGGTGCAGGCGAGGGTCGCAGCAGCCTGTTCGTCCATCGGCCCTTCCAGTGGCGTGCGGTCGACGTGATGATGACCAACTTCCACATGCCACGCACCACGCTGTTGATGATGATCGACGCGTTCGTCGGAGAGCGCTGGAAGCGGCTCTACGCCGAGGCGATCGAGCAGCGGTATCGCTTCTTCAGCTTCGGTGATGCGATGCTGCTCGACCGGAGGTTGGTGTAGATGCATCCCGTTCGTTTCGAGGTGGAATCCGTCGACGGTGCTGCGCGTGCCGGTGTGGCGCACACGTTCCGCGGTTCGTATCGCACGCCGTGCTTCATGCCGGTGGGCACCCGTGGCGCCATCAAGTACCTCAGCGCGGCCGACTACGAACGACTCGGCGCGCAGATCGTGCTCGGGAACACCTACCACCTGATGCTTCGACCCGGCGCCGAGACGGTGGCGAGCCTCGGCGGGCTCGGCAAGTTTGCGGCGTGGGGTGGGCTCACCCTCACCGACTCGGGTGGCTTCCAGGTGTTCTCGCTCGACCCGAAGGTCGACGACGACGGTGTGACCTTCGCCAGCACCTA
>CAZQPJ010000462.1:0-1904 GCA_964595105.1 uncultured Bifidobacterium sp. | reverse complement strand
CCGCCACGCGCTACCACAGCCTGGTGATCGACCCGGCCACCATGCCGGAGTGCCTCGAGGTGACCGCCGAGAGCGACGGCATCGTGATGGGCGTGCGCCACCGCACGCTGCCGGTGGAGGGCGTGCAGTTCCACCCCGAGAGCATTCTCACGGCGGCGGGCCACGACCTGCTGCGCAACTTCCTCCGCCGCGCTGCCCGCGTCTGAGGTCGCGAGGCTCAGGGAGCGGTCGACGACGGGGCCGTCGTCGCCGGCACCGTGGGCGGTGACGTCGGCGGGATGGTGGTGGGCGGCGTGGTGGGCGGCGCTGCGGCCTTCGCGACCACGAGATTCACCATCGAATTGGCATCGACCTCGACGTTGACGCTGGGGGTCTGCGAGATGACGCGACCGTCGGTGGAGTCACCGAACGGCACGGCCTGATACTTGACCGTGTGCTGCAGCAGCATCTCGTCGAGCTTGGCCACCGCCTGAGCCTCGGTGAGCCCGGTCAGCGGCGGCACCTTCACCTTCGCCTTGCCCGTGGAGATGTAGAGCACGATGTCGGCGCCCTTGTCGACCAGCTGGCCGGCGGCCGGGTCGGTGCGGATGGCACTGCCGAGCGGCACCGTCTCGCTCGCTTCCTCCTGCTCGGTCACCTTGAAGCCGTATTCGGCGGCAGTGAGCGAGGCAATGGCGTTGGTACGCGACAGGCCTTCCACCGGCGGCACGGCCACTTGGTTGGCACCCGCCGACACGACGAGTTTGATGACGTCGCCCTGCTTGACGGTGGTTCCCGCCGGCGGATCGGTGCGAATCACCTTGCCGGCCTCCACGTCGGGGTTGTTCTCGGTGACGATGGTCGGGTCGACCGTGAGGGCCAACTTCGCCAACGCGTCGGCCGCATCCTGCTGCGCCTTGCCCGCCACGTCGGGCAGCGTGAACGGCTCCACCTGCGGAGTGAAGAACACGGTGACCGCTTGGTCGCGCAGCACGGTGACGTCGGCCGGCGGGTCGGTGCGGCCGATGGTGCCGGGGGCCACCGCCGGGTTGTCTTCCTTCACGGCATTCGGGTTGAGCCCCGCGTCCTGCAACAGCTTCACGCCCTCCTCGAGGGTCATGCCCACCACGTTGGGCATCGTGAACTGCGCCGGCGTGTCGGACTTAAGGGCGTTGAACACCACGATGCCGCCAGCCACCAGCAGGCCCACCGCGAGAAAGCCGATGACCGCATACAGACCACCGCGCGATTTCCGAGGCTGCGGTTGCATCTGCTGCGGTTGCACCGTGGTGCGGGGCAACGGCACGGTTGCGCCGGCGCCGGGGGGCGGGGCCGTGCGCGGCAACGACACCGTTGACGCGGCGGCGGAGGCGGCTGCCGCACCAGCTGCGGCGGCGCCACCCATGAGTGCCACCAATGCCTGCACGGGCTCACCGTTGCGGAACCGGCGCAGTTCGTCGCGCACCTCATCGGCCGACTGGTAACGGACCTCCGGACGCTTCGCCAACAACTTGGCGACGATGGCCTCGAACCCCTTCGGCACGTCGGCCACCAGACGGTTCAACGGCTCCGGGTTCTCGTGCACCTGCTTGTAGGCGATGCTCACCGGGTTCTCGCCGGTGAACGGTGGGCGACCACCCACCATCTCGTACAGCACCACGCCCAACGAATACAGGTCACTCCGCGGGTCGGGCTGCGCGCCCTGGGCCTGTTCAGGAGAGAGGTACGTGGCGTTCATCGCAAACGCACCACCGAAGTCTCCAACTTTCACCGCTCCATCCACACCGATGAGGATGTTGGTCGGCTTGATGTCTCGGTGAACCACGCCGCTGCGGTGGGCGCACTTGAGGGCTCCTGTCACCTCGATGGCGATTTCTGCGGCCTGCTGCGATGTCACCGACCTGTTGGCCCGAAGGATGTCGGCC
>CAZQPJ010000461.1:0-1916 GCA_964595105.1 uncultured Bifidobacterium sp. | reverse complement strand
ACGGCGCCGCAAAGATGGGTCTCGTCGGCTTCACCCGGGTGCTCGCCCAGGAAGGCGCGAAGTACAACATCAAGGCCAACGCCATCGCCCCGCTGGCA
Source organism: uncultured Bifidobacterium sp. (assembly GCA_964595105.1). GTDB lineage: Bacteria > Actinomycetota > Acidimicrobiia > Acidimicrobiales > Ilumatobacteraceae > UBA668. The sequence goes on along the minus strand of CAZQPJ010000461.1, from coordinate 1,818 downwards.
CTCACCCGCATGACCGAGAGCCTGCTCGGTTCGCTCGGCCAGAAGCTCGAGCCCGGTCTCGTGTCGCCGCTGGTGGCCTACCTCGCCCACGAGGACTGCCCTGTGAGCGGCCAGTTGTTCAGCGTCGGTGGTGGCCGTGTGGCGCAGGTGTTCATCGGTGAGGTGCCCGGCTACTTCAAGGCCGACCTCACCATGGAGGACGTGCGCGACAACTGGGGTCAGATCACCGACCGAAGTGAGTTCTCGGTGCCGAACAGCACGCCGGAGGAGACCGGCATGTTCATTCCGTTCCTTCGCTGACGAACCGGAACATCGCCCCGAGGTAGGCGACGAAACTCGGTGATACACCCTCGGCTTCCAGCACGGAGGCCGGCACGGGTGCGCGACGCGGCTCGAACCCCGGGTCGACCGCGAGTTGCGGGTAGTCGTGGTGGAGGATCGCCACGCGTCCGAGCACCGCGATGTCGACCCCTCGGTCGAGCACGTCCTGCACCTCGGCGGGGGTGTGGATCTTGCCCGCCACACCCAACCGCACGTCTCCGCGCGGCCACGACGCCACGATGTCGCAGAGCGTTCGGTCGTGGCCGTCGGGCACCCGGTTCACGTCCCACAGCGACATGTCGATGAGGTCGACCTGTCCCGATGCCACCAATCGGGCATACACCTGCTCGATCTCGGCGATGTCCATGCCGAACCGTTCCGGCGACAAGCGCACCGCCACAGCGAAATCGGGGCCGCACTCGGCGCGGATACCGGCGACGATGTCGAACAGCACGCGGCTGCGGTTCTCGAGCGAGCCGCCGAAGCGGTCGGTGCGGCGGTTCAGTTCGGCCGAGAGGAACTGGCAGATCACGTAGCCGTGGGCGCCGTGCAACTCCACGCCGTGGAAGCCGGCGCGCTCGGCTCGGCGCGCCGCCGCCACGAAGTCGGCAACGAGTTGCTCCACCTCCCCGGTGTCGAGCGCTCGCGCGCCGGTGGTCGGGTCGTCGGAGGGGCACACAGGGGTGGTGCCGATCAGATCGGCGGGTGCCCGGTTGCCGGCGTGGTGCAGCTGCAGGTAGCTCACCGTGCCCGTGGCGTTCAACGCCGCGGCAAGCCGGGTGAGGCCCGGCAGGTGGTCGTCCGAGAAGCAGCCCAGCTGCCCGGCGAACCCCTGACCCACCGCCTGCACGTGCGACGCACAGGTCATGGTGAGGCCGAAGCCGCCACGGGCGCGCATCGTCAACCAGTGGAACTCGTCATCCGACAGGGTGCCGTCAGCGTGGCTCTGCTGGTTGGTGAGCGGGGCGAGCATGAAGCGGTTCGGCATCGAGGGACCGTGCGAGAACGAGACCGGATCGAAGGGAGAGGCCATGGCCCAACTCTGACAGAGCACCGGGGGCCGCACTACGGTCGACCGGGATGATCGCCGTCGACGAGTTCCAACAGGACGCAGGCGAGTGGCTCGCCGCCAACCGCGCACACGCACCGCGCGACTACGGGGCCATCTGCCCGCCCGACCTCGTGGAGCACGGCCTCGACTGGCACCGCCGAGTGCACGCCGCCGGGTTCGCCGGCATCCACTGGCCCACGGAGTTCGGCGGGCGCGGCCTCACTGCCGCACACAACGCAGCGTGGCAGTACGAGTGTGCGTTGGCCGGCGTGCCGAGCGTGTTCAACATGGTCGGTCTGGTGCTGGCGGGTGGCGCCATCCAGAAGTTCGGTACACCCGAGCAGCAGCAGATGCACCTCGCCGCCACCCTCGACACCCGACACGTGTGGTGACAATTGTTCAGCGAACCCGGTGCGGGCAGCGACCTCGCATCGCTGCAGACCAAG
>CAZQPJ010000460.1:0-1919 GCA_964595105.1 uncultured Bifidobacterium sp. | reverse complement strand
GACTCCGGCCGAAAGCCCGGAGGCCAGACGACGAATCCCACCTCGGCCACCCCTCACGCGCTCGCCGGGAAGTCGATCACTGCCGCGAGCGGTGCCGGCTCTCCATCTCGCGTTGCCGTGATGTGCTCGGTCATCTGCTGCGCGGTCCTGGTGACCTCGCCGATGCGGCGCTCGGTGTAGTTCTGGCGGTGGACACGCTCTGAGTGGCCGAGCAGGAGGCTGGTCTCGGCAACGCTCACCCCGGCGCTCTTCATCATGTCGCCGGAGATCTCGCGCAGGTCGTAGAAGCGCAGCGCGCGGCGCGGATCGTCCGCGTCGGGGAACGCGGCGTGCACGGCCTTCTTCCAGTGCTTCTCGAAGTTGGTGGGGTCGAACGGGGCGCCGCTCTCGGTGGTGAAGATCCGCGGATTCTCGGTGAACATCAACTCGCTGCGGAGCCAGGCGTCGGGATCGACATGCGGCGAGCGGGGCCGGCCCTTCCCGGAGAGCAGGAACTCGCGCCGCTTCGCCGCCCGTTCGGGTGCGCTGTCGATCGCCGCCTGCAGGGCAGCCCGGCACTCGGGGATGTCGGGGATCGGGATGATCCGCTCGTCGTTGACGGTGCGCGCCTTGAGCCCGCTGAGCATCAACCGCTGACCGCCGTTGTACTTCGGGGTCTGCAGGGTGAGGCTGCCGTCGGCGATCGCGTAGCCCTCGTCGAGGTGGATCTTGTCCGCCGTGAATTCGGACAGCTCGCACGGACGCGGTCCGGACGCGAGCCGCATCCAGCCGTGCCCCAGGTAGAACTCGTGAAGCCCCGGGAAGATCAGGTCGACCACGTCCCAGAAGTCCACTTTCTGGCGTGCGTTGCGGAACGTCGGCGCGGGCTGGGGCGCCGGCTGCACCCGGTTCCGGCCGTCGAGCAGGTTGACCTTCGGTTTCTTCGGGGTGATCTGCTTCACGCCGACCATCGGGTTGTCGGCCCGCAACTTCGGCGAGTTCGTCGCCGCGAGCTGGAACAGCAGGCCGGCGACGATGTAGATCTGTCGGCGGCGGCTGTTGCCACCGGTCGACGCAGCGGCGGCGAGCGCGGCGGCGACGTCCTCGGTGGTGGCCTCGGCGACGGTGATCCTCATCGTCCCCGCCCCGGTGACCCGCACGAGTTCACGGTCGATCGCCACCGCGAACGAACGGTACTGGCCGGTCGTGTTGCCCTTGACGGTGTTCTTCGCGTACGGGACGTACACCTCGTCGAAGTACTCGAGGAACCCGAGACCGCTGTGCGGGTGGGTGCTGACCGGGGCCGACCGGAACGCCGGCGTCGCCCCGGTGACCAGCGCGTGGCGCTTCACCCGGCCGGTCTGGGGCCGCTGACCGGTGACGGGCCAGCCGTCGTCGCCCACCGTGGTGCCGGCATCGCGGGCCTCGAGCAGTTCACGGTGCGCCGCACGGGCGATGCTCGCCCGGTCGGTGCCGATCAGCAACTGGTACGGCGACGTCACACCGGCCACGTTCCAGCGCAGCCGGAAGTACTTGGCGGCCGGGTTCTTGGCGTTCACGTCGGGGGTGCCGTCGGCGAGGCGCAGCACCTGGTTGTTGGCGTCCCACAGGACGAGTTCGGACACGGTACGGATGGTCGACATCACGCCACCTCGCCCCGGAACTCGGCGGCCGCCGCGGCGACCCACGCCCGCACGGTGGCCCGGCGCCAGCGCCGGCCGCGACCGTTGCGGGTGCGGACCGCACGGCCGATGTACACCGGCGGCGGCAGGTGGCCGGTGCGCCACGCCGCCTCGGCGGCGTACACCATCACGGTGCGGTGGCTGAGGCCGATCATCAGGGCGAGACCCTTGGCGTCGACGAGGCCGTAGGCGTCGAGGATCTCGGCGGTGGGAAGTGGTGCATGGTGCTGTGTTGTGTCAGTCATGCACCGGTCCGTG
>CAZQPJ010000459.1:0-1932 GCA_964595105.1 uncultured Bifidobacterium sp. | reverse complement strand
TGCCGGTTCCACAGCATTCAGAACCGGGTGGCGCGAGCGCAGGGGCCGGCGCGATCAGTTGACTGCACGACTGACTCAGCCTCCGGCTCGACCCCCGACGGGGGGTGAGCCGTTCGAGGCCGTGGACCGCCAACAAGGGCCTGTCGACGATTGGCGTCACACCCATGTCGTACGGTGCCGGCCCATGGGGAACATCTCGACATTCGTTGCGACCGAACGCTTGCGTGCTGCGGCATGGAAGCAGGCAACGACAGCGCTGTCGGATGCAGCCAAGGCTCCTGCGCCGTATGTCGATAGGGACGGGTTGGAGCGTGGTCCTGACTACGAGTTCTGTCTGCCGTCGGCCTTCGCATCTGAATCGCTGCTTCCGGAGGTTCGTGCTCAGGCGCTCGCCCTGTTCTCAGAGCTCGAAATTCCCTGGCACCCGGCCGGCATCTCCCCGAGCAATCATCTCCTGTCATCACAGGTGCAGTGCGTGAACGCACTCACCCAGATGGTGACTGATCCGACCCGCATTATCCGGGCGTTCGGTCCCATCCTCGATACGGCAGAGGTGCTCGAGATCGAAGCCGGCAGGTTCCTGACCTTCGAGTACATCGGCGAGCGCGACTACTTCGGCGAAGCACCGGGCGGGCAGCGTGTGCGTGGTGCCATGTGCACCAGTGTCGATGCGGCGTTTCTCCATCGCACCACGGCGGGTGTTGTCGAGCTGGTGCTTGTCGAGTGGAAGTACATCGAGTCGTACACGCCCCGCGATGAGACGAGCAAGATCCCAACTCGCCGCAAGCGATACGAACCCGCGCTGCGCGCCTCGAACGGTCCGGTGCGGGCCGAGGTGCTCGACTTCGAGGACTTGCTGGATGAGCCGCTCTATCAGCTGATGCGTCAGCAGCTCCTCGCCCATGAACTGGAACGCGATCGCGCCCACGGGGCCGAGGTGGTGCGCGTAGTGCACGTTCATCCCACAGCGAACGTGGGCTACCAGCAGTCGCTGAAGCGGCCTTCGCAGTTGGCGGTCGGATCAACGGTCAGTGAGGTCTGGTCGAAGCTGCTCCGCCGGTCCGATCGGTTCACGTCGGTCGACAACGCGCTGTTCCTCGACCCTTCGATCACCTCGGCCGAGTACGTGAGACGCTACGGCGGGCCGGATCCAACGTGGAGCCCGGGGTGAGCGCTGACCTCTCCGCGTCGCTGCGCCAGCGGCTTACCACCGACGGCCGTGCCGACATGACGTCGCTGCAGACCCACACCGACCGCGAGTTGTCGATCGGCGCTGCGGTGTGGCGTCTGCGATGGGCCAACCAGGTCGCCACGGCAGTCGCCGCTGACGCCGATCTCCACACCACATGCGGTGCGTTGTTGGATGCGATCGCCATCCTCGAATCCACTTGTGTAGGTGACCTCGATCGCACGGCGGTCAACGTGCTGGTCGATCGGCCCTTACCTAGGGATGCGCTGACCGAGACCGATCTGGCGTTGCGCTCACTGCGCGACGCGACGGCCGGAATTGCGGCCCGCCTCTGGTACCGCGACGGCGCGATGGGCTGGGTCGAGGACGTGGGACCAGCGCCGAGGTGGCCGAAGGGAACCGACCGCGTGGTCGACTGGGTCGAGCGCCTGCAGATCCCTCGGTTGATGGCAGAACCCAAGGGTCTGGCCGTCGAGCTGGTGGCCAGGGTCGATGACCCATCGTTGCAGCTCTACCCCTCGGAGGTCTCGAAGTCCCGCACCGACGCGTGGGCCCTCAGGATCGACGGTCTCCAGATCGGTGTCGCGCATTTGAATCATGCGGTGCTCGAGATCGGCAAGGAGGCACACAATGGCGACGGCCCGCAACGTGCAACGTTCAAGAAGGTGTTCGGCACCGCGATTGTCACTGTCGCCGACAACCCCGTCGCTGCCACGCAGGCGATCAGCGTCGAGGAAGCGGCG
>CAZQPJ010000458.1:0-1943 GCA_964595105.1 uncultured Bifidobacterium sp. | reverse complement strand
CAGTGGATCCACGGCATCAACCGCGGCATCCTGCTGCCGCCGGGCCTCGACGAGCAGTGGCTCATCTCGATGATGCACTCCGACGACGATGCCATGAAGTACGCGCACGTCTTCGAGGAGTTCGTCGACGAACTGATGGCCTGAGCCGTCAGCCGCTCCAGCGGCGCTCCTCCTGGTACCGGTAGGTGCTCACCGGAGTGCTCCAGCGTTGTTTGCGACGCATCATGCCCGTTCCAGCGAGGAGCGCGAGCCCGCCCCCCACCAGCAGCAACTCGAGCCCGAGCAGCAGTGCGGCGGAGTCGTTGGCGAGGGCGGCGGGCACCCGGGTCCAGACGCTGGAGCCGATGTGGGGGAGCGCGTACTTCGGCACGACGTAGCCGAACAGCGCCACGAGGACGGCCAGCAACAGCAAGCCGAGGCCGAGGCTGCGGAACACGGCGGTTCGGTCCGGATGTGCGGCGAGCCCGATCACGACGAGGGCGAGGGTTGCGACGGCAGCGATGGGGACGAGCCACCCGAGTACACCCCTGATGGTGTCGAGAATGCCCACTCTGGGTACGTCGAGTGTCAATGGCGGCAGCACCGCTGCGGCTTGCATCTGGGTGGCGTCCACCATCTGGCTTGCCGTGATCTGCACGGGTGTCCGCTGCACGCCGATGAGGTGAGCGTGTGCGTCGTGCACCACCGAGGCGAGGAGCTTCGCGCCGGCCTGCGTGCGGGCGACCTGCTCGATGCGGGTCCGCACGTTCGCCTGCGTGAGGTTCGGGTCGTTCGGCGCGAGCGGACCGAGCTGACCCGCCACGGCATCGGCGATCAGTGTGACCACCTCGCCACGGATCACCGGGTCGGAGAGAACGGCATGCGAGGAATCGGCCGTGACGCCGGGGTCGAAGGCAGTGCGCTGCAGCAGGAAGCCGGCGATGGTGAGGCCGGCGAAGCCGTAGGCGAGCCCGAAGATGAGACCGGCGAAGGTTCGACGCACCGGCACAGTCTCGCCGCTCCGGCGTCAATCACCAATACCATGGGGGGTATGAGTCGTCCGTTGCCCTCCACTGTCACCATGTTCCGTCGCGCCCTGGTGCTCACCTGCCCGCACTGCGGGTCGCGTCGTACCTTCATCAAGCGGTGGTTGAGCCATCACGACCGTTGCCGAACCTGCGGCATCCGCTGGCACCGCGAGCATGGCTTCGAACTCGGGCCCGTCGCGCTGAACGTGGTGTTCACGTTCTTCATGCTCGCGGTGTCGATGGTGGTGGCGTTCGTGGCCACCGCACCCGACTACAACGCCGTGGCGCTCACCACGGGCTTCGTCGCCGCTGCCATCCTCCTGCCGCTCATCGCCTACCCGTGGACGTACACCCTGTGGTTGGCGTTCGACCTCGCCACCCACAAGCCCGACGAGCGCGAGCTGGCCGAGGCGGCCGCTGCAGTGGGGAATGCTTGATCGAACGGTTGTTCGTAATTACACTGCTGTTGTCCGAACGGGGAACCCTGTCACACCCCGGTCGTACGGTGACCGCATCGAGGCCGACTGGCCTCCCGGAGGAAGCCACGGCACCCGCCGCACGGCACGACACACGCAGGAAACGGAGCAACAGTGAGCAACGATCGCGAGAAGGCACTCGACGTCGCGTTGGCGGCCATCGACAAGCAGTTCGGCAAGGGGTCCATCATGCGGATGGGCGAGAAGGGGTCGATGGTCGTCGAGGCCGTCCAGACCGGCGCTCTCGCCCTCGACGTGGCGCTCGGTGTGGGCGGTCTGCCCCGTGGCCGAGTCATCGAGATCTTCGGCCCGGAGTCGTCCGGTAAGTCGACGCTCGCCATGCACGTGGTTGCCGAGGCGCAGCGCAACGGCGGCATCTGCGCCTACGTCGACGCCGAGCACGCCATGGATCCGGTCTATGCCCGAGCCATCGGCGTCGACATCGACCAGTTGCTCATCA
>CAZQPJ010000457.1:0-1943 GCA_964595105.1 uncultured Bifidobacterium sp. | reverse complement strand
AGCCCGGCGAAGGCGGCGAGGAGCCGCCACTTCATTCGGGCGGCTCCAACCGGAAGCCAACGCCGCGGACCGCCTGGATCCACTCGTGGCCACCGAGCTTCTTGCGCAGCGAGGCCACGTGCGCGTCGACGGTCTTGGTGGGCCCGTACCAATGGGCGTCCCAGACGCTCTCGAGAATCTCCGTGCGGGTGTGGACCGCCCCGATGTCGTTGGCGAGGAAGGCGAGGAGGTCGAACTCCTTCGCCGTCAACTGCACCTCGGCGCCGTCGAGGTGCACGCGTCGGGTGCGGCGGTCGAGCTTCAGCGGCCCGATCAACTGGGCCACCTGTACGCCGCCGGTGTCGTCGGCACCGCCCGAACCCCCGGACTCCGATGTGCTCCGGCGAGCCACGGCCCGGATGCGTGCCACCAGTTCACGGAAACTGAACGGCTTCGTGACGTAGTCGTCGGCACCGAGCTCGAGGCCGAGCACTCGGTCGAACTCCTCGGCACGAGCCGTGAGCATGATGATGGGAGCCTTCGTGCGTGTGCGAAGTTCGCGGCACACGTCGCGCCCGTCCATGTCGGGCAGGCCGAGGTCGAGGAGCACCATGTCGTGCTCGTCGGCGGCGAGCGCTGCGGCACCGGTGCCGACATGCGTGATGTGGAAGCCCTGAGCGGTCAGCCCCTCCACCACGGTGCTGGCGATCGACTTGTCGTCCTCGACGAGCAGGATCCTCACACGCCCATTCTGACCGGAATTCGGGCCAGCGTGGCGCGATCGACCACCGAGCGTGACTTCTTGGACGAATCTTGGATGTTTCGCCATCGTCCGTTGATGGTCGTCGTCCTAGGGTGGGTCGGGTGAAGGTGCGCGTCACCACCCTGCTGTCGCTGAGCGGCATCCTCGTTGCAGGTTCGGCGGCCGCGCTCGTGAACTCGCAGGTGCTTCGCAACTCCGAGCCTGCTCGTCCGGGTGCCGCCGACATCATCGCCACCGTGCCGCCTGCCACCACGGTGCCCGTGGTGGCACCTGCGCAACCCGATCCGGCTGCACCCACCACCCCCACCACGGTGCCAGCGCCGTCGCCCTCGCAGGCGGCATACCCGGTCGGCATGTCGGGCACCGTCACGGTCGACACGGCCGGCGACGTCCTTCGACTCGTCGCGCCCAACCCTGCCCCGGGGTGGGCAGTGGTGCGCGCCGAGCAACCCGACCCGCTGAACGTGTCGGTGGTGTTCCAGTCGGCCGCCCAGCTCGTCACCTTCCGCGCCGCACTGTTGTTCGGCGTGGTCAGCACCTCCATGCAGGTCGAGGCGCTCGCGATGTCGGCAGGTGGCGGCCCGAGCACATCGGTCGGCTCGATGGCGCCGATTCCGCCGACGCAACCGGTCACCGGCTCCAGCGTGAAACCCGGTGGTGCGCCCGTCACCACGGTCCCCGACTCCGGGAGCCACTCGGGCGGACCCGTCACCACGGTCGACGACCACGGCGGCGGTTCGAGTGGTGGCTCCGGCGGCTCGGGTGGCTCCGGCGGTTCGGGTGGTTCGGGCGGTGGCTCCGACGGCGGCAAGGGCCGTGGCCGAGGCGGCGACGACTGATCCGAGCGGTCGCCTCAGTCGAGCATGGCCTGATACACGAGTTGCTTCAGCTGGCTCCTGATGGGATGCGTACTGCTCGGCAGCAGCTGCGTGAAGAACGTGACAGTGAGGTGGTCGACCGGGTCGACCCAGAAGGCAGTGCTGGCCGCGCCGCCCCACGCGAACTCTCCCGGATTGCCGGGCACCTTGGTGGCCACCGGGTCGAGGCTCACGCTCACACCGAGTCCGAAGCCGACACCGTCGTACACGGTCTCCGAGAAGAGCGGGCGGCCGAACGCCGTGAGGTCGGCGTTGCCGGGCAGGTGGTTGCTGGCCATGTAGCGGACAGTGCGCGGCGACAGGATGCGCACGCCGTCGAGTTC
>CAZQPJ010000456.1:0-1949 GCA_964595105.1 uncultured Bifidobacterium sp. | reverse complement strand
CGGGCTTGAGGTTCACGAGGAAGCTGTCGCGGCTCTCCTTCTGGGTCTCCTCGAGGAAGGCCCGGCGGCTCAGCACCACGTTGTTGCGGTTCTTGTCGAGCTCGATGATCTTGGCCTGCACCATCTTGCCCACATAGGGCTGGAGGTCACGCACACGACGGAGTTCGACGAGCGACGCCGGCAGGAAGCCGCGCAGCCCGATGTCGACGATGAGGCCGCCCTTCACCACTTCGATGACCGGGCCCTCGACCATGCCCTCGGCTTCCTTGATCTTCTCGATGGTGCCCCATGCACGCTCGTACTGGGCACGCTTCTTGGAGAGGACCAGACGGCCTTCCTTGTCCTCCTTGGTGAGCACCAGAGCCTCGACGCGCTCGCCCAGCGACACGATCTCGCTGGGGTCGACGTCGTTGCGGATGCTGAGCTCGCGGGCCGGGATGACGCCCTCGCTCTTGTAGCCGATGTCGAGGAGCACCTCGTCCTTGTCGACCTTCACGACGGTGCCGTGCACCAACTGGCCGTCCTGGACGTCGACCATGGTGTCGGAGATCGCATCTGCGAAGGACATGCCGAGATCGTCGGACACGATCTCGCGGGGGGTGTAGTTGCCCTCCTCGTCGAAGGTGCCGAAGGCACCGCTGGCAACGGAGGGAGTCTGGGTATCGGACAAGGGAAGATCGCTTTCGGACAGGGACACTCGGGTACCGGCGGATTCCGGACCCGGGAAGGTTATCAGCGGCTGCGCCGACTGCCATCCGGCACGTCAGGGACGGCGGGCAACCAGCAGGAACTCCGCGGTCTCCACCGTGGGAGCCTCGGTGCCGTAGCGCCCAGGCTCCACACTGCTGATCGACTCGGGCTCGAGACCACCGGTGCGGCACAGGAGTCGCAGTTCGCGAGGCGTGTAGCAGCCGGTCCAGAGGTCGACCGTGGCGGGCTCCCCGCTCTCGCTGCGCACCTCCGTGTGCTCGTGGTTGACGCCCGTGGCGGCATCGAACACCGCCGACTCGAAGTACTTCACCACGAAGTAGGAGCTGAAGGCGCTGAGGGCCAGCCGACCGCCCGGCCTCAGGGCGCGGGCCATGTGGCCGAACACCACTTCGTCGTCGCCGGAAGCCGTCATGAGGCCGAAAGCGCCCTGGCACAGGCAGATGACGGCGTCGAACTCGGCGTCGAACGCCATGGCGCGGGCATCGAGACGCTCGAAGGTGGCGCCGTCGGGTGCAGCGTCACGCGCCAGTTCGATGAACCGGTCGCTGATGTCGATGCCGTGCACCAGCGCCCCTCGGCGGGCGAGTTCGTGGGCGTGACGGCCGGGACCGCATCCGACATCGAGCACCCGCACACCGGGCTGCAGCCCGAGCACCGACCACAGGTGGTCGATCTCCTGCACGGTGCCCTTCGTGAACGAATAGCGCAGATAGGCCGCCCCGAGGTGGTCGGCGATCGGTTCGAACCAGTGCGAACCGCTGGGGGCCTCCGACGACCCGTTGGTCACTTCGCCTCGGCCCAGGTGCGGCCCCACGCCGCATTCACCTCGAGCGGCACGTCGAGTTGCGCAGCCGAGCGCATGATGTCGAGCACCAGAGGGCCGACGCGATCGTGTTCGGCGTCGGGCACCTCCACCAGCACCTCGTCGTGGACCTGCAGCACGAGGCGGCTCTCCACACCCTCACGCTCGAGCGCCTGGTCGATCCGTACGAGCGCGACCTTGAAGATGTCGGCGGCGAGCCCTTGGATGCCGGCATTCATCGCCTGACGCTCGCCGGCCTGACGGATGCGGAAGTTCGGGTTCGACAGCTCCGGGATGGGTCGGCGTCGACCGAACAGCGTTTCGGTGTAGCCACGGGTGCGCGCCTCGGCGACGGTGCGCTCCATGTAGTCCTTCACGTTCGGGAAGGCCGCGAAGTAGGCGTCGAGGATCACCGCTGCCTCATCGGTGGGGATGC
>CAZQPJ010000455.1:0-1949 GCA_964595105.1 uncultured Bifidobacterium sp. | reverse complement strand
GAAGCGCACGATGGAGGCGGGCGACAGCCTGCTCGGTGTCAGCATGCAGCCGGGTGGCTCCTCGAAGGTCATCGTCGAGCGCGTCTCCGGCGCATAACGAGGCTTTCGTGCTGCACAGGTGCGCACGAAAGCCTCGGTTCGAATGCCTGCGGTGCGGCATCCGCCGAAGGGGTGCCGACTAGCATCGCGGCACGCCGTTTCCCGTCAGCGGTCGTGAAGAGCAGGACCTCGTGAGTGCACCCACGCCCGCCGTGCAATTGGTGGGTCTGAAGAAACAGTTCGACTCGGGTGACCACTCGGTGACGGCTGTCGACGGTGTCGATCTCACCATCGGCCAGGGCGAGTTCTTCTCGCTGCTCGGTCCCAGCGGCAGCGGCAAGACGACGGTGCTGCGGATGATCGCTGGCTTCGAGCGTCCCTCCGCCGGGGCGATCCTGCTGCACGGTGTCGACGTCACGCACCTGCCGCCGTACGAGCGCGACGTGAACACCGTTTTCCAGGACTACGCACTCTTCCCGCACCTGTCGGTGCGGGAGAACGTCGAGTACGGCCTGAAGGTGAAGAAGGTCCACAAGGCCGAGCGTCGCCGACGCGCCGAGGAAATGCTCGAGGCCGTGCGCCTCGGCTCGTACGGCGGACGCCGGCCCACCCAACTCAGCGGCGGACAGCGCCAACGCGTGGCGCTGGCGAGGGCTCTGGTGAACCGACCGAGCCTGCTGCTGCTCGACGAACCGCTCGGCGCGCTCGATCTGAAACTGCGCGAGGAGATGCAGGTCGAACTGAAGGGCATCCAGCGCGACGTGGGTATCACCTTCGTGTTCGTCACGCACGACCAGGGTGAGGCGCTCAGCATGAGCAGCCGTATCGCCGTGTTCAACCATGGCCGCATCGAGCAGGTGGGTACTCCCCGCGACATCTACGAGCGTCCGGCCACGGAGTTCGTTGCCGGTTTCGTCGGCACGGCCAACCTGCTGTCGTCCGATCTCTCGCAGCGCCTGCTCGGTCGCGCCGGGTTGCACTCGGTGCGTCCCGAGCGGCTCCGCCTTGCCGCCGACGCCGAGGCCACCGACCTGTTGCTCGAAGGTTCGGTCACCGACATCCAGTACCTCGGCGCCGACTGCCGCCTCCGCGTGCAGTTGCCCGACGGCACTCACCTTCTCGCCCACGTGCCGAGCGATCGGCTCGGGGGCGTTGCCATCGGCGGGTCGACCCGCTTGGCGCTGCCGCGCGACGCGGCTTATTCCGTCGCATCATCCACTACCTCTGAAGGGGAGGACCAATGAGGAACACACGTACCGTCGCCGCGCTGGCGGTGGCTCTGGCGTTCGTGGCCGCGTCGTGCGGCGACGACTCCGGATCCACTGCCACCACGGCAGCGCCCGAGACCACGGCGGCGGCCACCACCACGCCCGCCCCCGACACCACCACGCCGGCACCCGAGACCACGGCCGGCGCGGTCGACTACCAATGGACCCCGAACGCCGACCTGTTGGCCAAGGCTGAGGGCCAGGTCAACATCGTTGCGTGGGCGGGCTATGCCGAGGACGGCTCCACCGACCCCGCCTACGACTGGGTGACGCCATTCGAGACACTCACCAGCTGTCAGGTGAACGTGAAGAACGGTGGCACCAGCGACGAGATGGTGCAGTTGATGCAGAGCGGCGAGTACGACGGTGTGTCGGCGTCGGGCGACGCCACACAACGGCTCATGTCGGGCGGTGAGGTGGTCGAGATCGACCCGGCGGAGTACAGCAGCTACGCCGACATCTTCGACGGCCTGAAGCTGCAGCCGTGGAACAGCGTCGACGGCAAGCCCTACGGCGTGCCGCACGGCCGCGGTGCCAACCTGCTGGTGTACAACACCGAGGCATTCTCCGCTGGTGCCCCCGATTCGTGGAGCGCCATGTTCGAGGCGGGCGGTCCGGCCGACGGTGCCATCTCGGTGTACG
>CAZQPJ010000454.1:0-1958 GCA_964595105.1 uncultured Bifidobacterium sp. | reverse complement strand
AATGCGGCCGGTCTTGACGTCGGTGAGGCAGTTGCCGAAGCGGTAGTCGCCGTGGGCGATCGAGACACCCTGCTGCACCGGAAGACGATCGCGCAGCAACCGAGCCACCTCGTCGATGGCAGGTAGTTCACGGGTCTTGGAGTGCTCCCACTGGGTGCTCCAGCGCTTCACCTGCCGCTCGATGTAGCCCTCTCGCTTGGCCAGATCGCCGAGACCCACGTCATCCACGTCCACAGCGTGCAGGTCGGCCAGTACGTCGATGAGGTGGTGACTGGCGCTCACCTTCGCCTCGGGCGACAGCAGATGCGCCTTCTCCGGGGCGTCGAGCACCACGCCGTCGACGAAACCCATCACGTAGAACGGGGCACCGTTCACCGCCTCGTCGGTGCACAGCCCGAGTGCCGGCGGCACGGGCACGCCGGTGGTGCCGACCGCAGCGATGATGCGGTGCTCACGGGCCATGTCGTGTGCCGTGGCGAGCACGTGGCCGAGCGGTGGGCGGCGGAGCACGAAGCGACCGCCATCGGCTCCCGTCACCCGGAAGGTGAGGTTCGAGCGTCCACCGGCGATGAGGTCGAACCTGAACGGCGCCACTGCTCCGTCGATGTTCTGCTGCAGCCACGCCGTGACCGGTTGGATGTCGATGCCCTGCACGTCGTTCACCGTACCCAACGACGTCACCCGTCAGCCGGGTCGGCCGACACCGACGACCTTGTTCCACCGCACCGGCACGACGCTCACCACACCGCCGGTCTGCGGGGCATGAATCATCTGTCCGTTGCCGACGTAGATGCCCACGTGACCGATCGGCGAGTAATAGAAGATGAGGTCACCGGGCTGGGCCTGGTCGACCGGCACGTGCGGCACCGTGGCCGACTGGCGCCCGCTCTGGTGCGGCAGCGACACACCCGCCCGGCCCCACGCCCACTTGGTGAGGCCCGAGCAGTCGAACCCCTCGCTGGGTGATTCCTTGAACGCCACGTAGGGCACGCCCAACTGGCTGTAGGCGGCCGCCACGGCGAGCGCTGCCCGACCCGACACCGGCGGCACCGATGGCGCTGGATCGGCGGGAACGGGCGTGCTCGGCGTGCTGCCGCCGTCGGCCGGAGCCGCACCACCGCCACCGCGACCCGGCGACGTGCTCGGCGTGCGTCCACCCCCGGTGGCGCCACCGCCTCCGCCGCCACCCGTGGCGGGTCGCCGCGGCGCGGCCGCTGCCGCACGACGGTCGGCCTCGGCCTGCACCTGTGCCGCACCGAACGCTGCCTCGGCCGCCGCCAGTGTGGTGCGATAGGTCTGCTCCAGGGCAGCGAAACGGTTCTGCTGGTCCTGCAGCGAGGCCACCAACGACTCGGCCTCGGCCTGCTTCCGCAGCAACGCAGCCTGCTCCGCCGAGAGGTCGTCGACCAACGACTGGAGGTCGTCGGCCGAGGTCTCCCCCGTGTCGAGCGCCACGTCGCTCAGCGCAGCCCGCTGCTGCGCCTCCACGAAGGTCGCGGCGTCGCTGAACAGCGGGCTCAGCATGGCGGCTCCACCCGAGGTGAACCGGTTCACCGCGATCTGGGCGAGCTGGTCCTGCACCGCAGTGAGTTCGGCCGACCGGGTGGCCACCTTGCCCTGTGCCACGGCGATCTCGGCATCGAGCTCCACCTTCCGGTCGGCGGCCGCTCCGTACTGCTCGTCGATGGAACCCATCTGATTGAGGAGGGCGTCGAGTTGGTCCTGCGCCTGCTGCACGTTGGCGGCGGCGGACCCCACACCGTCAGCGACGGCGGCGGGTGCCACCGACAGCACCCCGCCCAGCAGGACGAGTGCGACGGCACCGGAGCGGAGACGGTCGACGAACATGACCGTCGTACGCTAATCGCGTGACGAAACCGTTGCGAAACGGCGACCCGCCACCACCCGTCATTCCCACTCGATGGTGCCCGGCGGCTTGCTGGTGACATCCAGCACGA
>CAZQPJ010000453.1:0-1964 GCA_964595105.1 uncultured Bifidobacterium sp. | reverse complement strand
CTGGCGGCGGCCCTGGTTGTCGAACGGGCTGATGCGCACCAGACGGTGCGTGCCACGCTCGCCGGTCATGAGCCCGTAGGCGTAACGGCCCGAGATGGTGAACTCACAGCTCATGATGCCGGCCTCGGCACCCTCGCTGTACTCATCGATCTCGATGGTGAAGCCGCGCCGTTCGGCCCAACGCGAGTACATCCGCAGGAGCATCTCGGCCCAGTCCTGCGCGTCGACGCCGCCGTCCTTGGCGTTGATCTGCACGATGCAGTCGACCTCGTCGTGCTCACCCGTGAACAGGCTGCGCAGGTCGAGCTGGTGCAGACGCGAGTCGATGCTGGTGATCGCCGCCTCGATGTCGGGCTCCTGCGACGCATCGTCGATCTCACGGGCCATCTCGTGCAGCAGGTCGACGTCGTCGAGGTCACCGGTGAGCTGGTCGAACGTGTCGATGTCAGCCTTCACGTTGGCGAACTCCGCGTTGATGCGCTTGGCCTGCTCCTGGTCGTCCCACAGGTCGGGGCGGGAGATCTCGAACTCCAACTCCGTCAGGCGGGCGCGTGCGACCCCGATCTTCAGGTAGCCCTCAGCGTCGCCGAGGCGGCGCCGGAGGTCCTTGAGGTCGTCGGAGAAATCACGCATGGGGCAGACCGCTCAGAGGGTGGCGCCGTGGCACATCTTGAACTTCTTGCCACTTCCGCACGGGCAGGGCGCATTGCGCGGCGTCTTCGACCACTCGTCCTTCACGACGGTCTGCTGCTTCGTGGGAGCCGGCGTCTCGGGAAGAGCTCCGTCCTCGGCCGCCGCAGCCGCTGCGAACCCGCCCGCCCGCGGCGCAGTGTCGCTGGAGCTCTGCTGCACGTTCTGCACCGTGGGAGCGGGCGCATCGTTGCGCACCACCTGCACGTGCATCACGTACTTCACGAAGTCCTGGGCGATGCCCTTCATCATGGCGCCGAACATCTCGAAGCCTTCACGCTGCCACTCGGTGAGCGGATCCTTCTGCCCCATCGCCCGGAGGTTGATGCCCTCCTGCAGGTAGTCCATCTCTTCGAGGTGCTCACGCCAGCGCTGATCGATGATGCGCAGCATCACCTGGCGCTCCACGTCGCGCATCACCTCGGGGGTGAGCTCGGTCTCGCGCTGCTCGTAGTGCTGCTTGGCGTCGGCCATCACGAGGTCGTAGATGTCGTCGGCATCCTCGAACCGCGTCAGTTGATCGACAGCGATCTCGTTCGGCCAGAAGGTCCGGAGTTCCTTCACCAGGCCGTCGAGATCCCATTCGTCGTGGGCTTCGCTGACGCAGTGGGTGTCGATGAGCGCATCGACCGCCTCGCTGAGGTACTCCATGGCCGCCACCTTCAGGTCGGCGCCCTCGAGGATCTGATCGCGGCGCGCATAGATGACCTTGCGCTGTTCGTTCATCACCTCGTCGTACTTCAGCACGTTCTTGCGGATTTCGGCGTTGCGCTGCTCCACGGTGGTCTGCGCTCGCTCGATGGCCTTGCTGACCATCGGAGCCTCGATGGCCTCGTCGTCGGGAAGGGCTCGACCCATCACCCAGCTGAGTGCACCCGTGGCGAACAGACGCATCAGTTCGTCGTCGAGGCTGAGGTAGAAGCGGCTCGCACCGGGGTCACCCTGTCGGCCGGAACGGCCACGCAACTGGTTGTCGATGCGGCGGCTCTCGTGACGCTCGGTGCCCAGCACGTAGAGGCCACCGAGTTGCCGAACCTCGGCGCCCTCGGCCGAGCACTCGGCCTTGAACGTCTCGAGCAGCGCCGCGTAACGGGCCTGCGCCGCAGCGCGGGCCGTACGGAACTCATCGGGCATCTCGTCGAGCGGCATCGGCAGGTCGAAGTCGTCGACCAGCACGGCCGGGTCGTGCCCTTCCTTCAACACCTCGTGTCGGGCGAGGCCCTCGGGGTTGCCGCCGAGGAGGATGTCGACGCCACGACCCGCCATATTCGTAC
>CAZQPJ010000452.1:0-1975 GCA_964595105.1 uncultured Bifidobacterium sp. | reverse complement strand
CACATGGGCGAGATCGAACTCTCCCGCGGTCTGGTGGGCCTCGGCGGGATGACTTCCTGATTCCCGTTCGCATGGGACAATGAAGCCGTGACGTCAGCCACCGACACAGCGCCGTTGCGCCACATTCTCGTGGTGGGTGGCTCCGGCGCGGACTGGCATGCCCTGTCGGAGGCCGAATGGGTCGAGCGGCTCGACGAATTCGGAAAGGTCGCCGATCACGTGGGCGCCAGCTGGCTCACGCTCCGGCCGATCGCCGACGGTGGCGGCGTGGAGCGCGAGTCGGCGGTGGGTGGCTGCGTGGTGTCGGCGCAACCGGAGGCCGATGGGCGTCAGCGGGTGGCGGCCGCGGTGGCGGCACTGCAGGCGGCGGGTGAGCAGATCACCGAGGCGAGCATCGCGGAGCGGCTCAACTGGCCGGCGCTCGCCGACCCCGACCTCGTGGTGGTGCTCGGACCGTCGCACCGTCTGCCGCCGTCGCTCGTGTGGGAACTCGCCTACGCCGAACTCGTCTTCCTCGACACCGACTGGCGGCACCTCGGTGCTGCCCACCTTGCTGATGCCATCGCACATTTCGCCCAGCGGCACCGCCGTTTCGGCGGGGTCGACTGAAGCGGGCCGGCCGAGCAGTGGGCAGTCACCTCTATCACGACACCGCCGTGGTGCTCCGCACCTACAAGCTCGGCGAGGCCGATCGCATCGTGGTGCTGCTCACCGAGGGCCACGGCAAGATCCGGGCAGTGGCGAAGGGGGTGCGCAAGACCAAGTCGAAGTTCGGTGCGCGCCTCGAACCGATGAGCCACGTGAAGGTGTTGATGGCCGAGGGTCGCGAACTCGACATCGTCAGTCAGGCCGATTCGGTGGAGACGCTCGCCCCGATGCTGGCCGACCTCGATCACCTCACTGCCGGCATGGCAGTGCTCGAGGCGGCCGACCAGATGACGCTCGACCGCGAACCCGTGCCACACCTGTATCGAATGGTGGTGGGCGCGCTGCGCACCATCGCCGAGCGCAACGGGCCGTTGGTGGTGCCATCGTTCTACTGGAAGGTGCTGGCCGCCGAGGGTGTGCGGCCGGAACTGGATGTGTGCGTGCGCTGCGGCGAGGAAGGTCCACTGGCTGCCTTCGACATGGACCAGGGCGGCGTGCTGTGTCGTGGATGCCGCACGGGAGCGCCCCTCAGCGAGGAGGCGCTCGAGGTGATGCGCATGATCCTCGGCGGCCGTCTGAACGACGCACTCTCGGTGGAGCCGTCGAAGGTCACCCATGAGGTCGCCGCGCACGCCACCCGCGCACTCGAGCACCACCTCGAGCGCCGCCTCCGCACCGTGGCCATGTTCGAGTCGCACTGACCCCCCCACCCCCACCCCCCCCCCCACCCCCACCCCCCGAGGGAGGACGTCGCGGCCTTTTGGCCGTCGTCGGTGGTGGAGGGCGCGACATCCTCTGGGAAATCGGGGGAGGGGACTGGGGCGTCGGCTCGGAATGCATTCGTCGCGGGGCAGGAGGGGCCGTAGCCTGTCGGGGCTATGGCTGCCACCGAACTCGACCAGATCGTCAATCTCTGCAAGCGCCGCGGTTTCGTGTACCCGTCGGCCGAGATCTACGGCGGTTTCCGCAGCAGTTACGACTACGGCCCGCTCGGCAGCCTCATGCTGCGCAACGTGCGCGAGGCCTGGGTTCGCACCATGGTGCAACAGCGCGACGACGTGGTGCTCATCGATGCCGCCATCCTCGCCCCGCCGCAGGTGTTCGAGGCCAGTGGTCATCTCGCCAACTTCAGTGATCCCCTGGTCGACTGCACCAAGTGCAAGCAGCGGTTCCGTGAAGACCATCTCACCGACCCGAACGTGTGCCCCGGCTGCGGCGCCACGGGCAGCTTCACCGAGGCCCGCGCCTTCAACCTGATGTTCAAGACCTACGCCGGCCCAGTGGAAGGGTCGGGCGCCGAGGTGTACATGCGCCCAGAGACGGCGCA
>CAZQPJ010000451.1:0-1979 GCA_964595105.1 uncultured Bifidobacterium sp. | reverse complement strand
TCGACGCCCACCTCGACACGTGGGACACCTACTTCGGTGAGGCCTTCACCCACGGCACCCCGTTCCGCCGTGCCGCCGAGGAGGACCTGTTCGACAAGGACGCGTCGATGCACGTGGGCATCCGTGGCCCCATCTACTCGCCGCAGGACTACGCGAGCGACGCCGAGCTCGGTTTCCGCATCATGAGTTGCGACGACGTGCAGCGCATCGGCGTCGACGGGGCGGTGGAGCGGATCAAGCAGCGCGTCGGTGACACACCGCTCTACATCTCCATCGACATCGACGTGCTCGACCCGGCGCACGCCCCGGGCACCGGTACTCCGGAGATCGCCGGCCTCAGTTCACGCGAGCTCGTGATGATGCTGCGCGGCCTGGCCGGTCTGAACGTGGTGTCCGGTGACGTGGTGGAAGTGGCGCCGGCCTACGACCACGCCGAGATCACGTCGCTGGCGGCAGCGACCCTCGTTTACGAACTGATCTGCTTGCTGGCCCGGCGCTGACGGCCGAACGGGTTGACGCTCGTCTCGCTGACCGCCACCGCCAACAACACCAGCGCGCCACCCATCAGGTCGCGCCAGTGCAGGGCTTCGTCGACCACGAGCCACGACACCAGTACGCCCACCACCGGAGTGAGGTAGAGGGCCACGGCCACACGGTTGGTCGGTTGGTTGGCGAGCACGAGGCAGAGCAGCAGGTAACTGGTGGCCGAGCCGATGCCGATGAGGATGGCAGCGATGAGCGCCGTGGCATGGATGTCGCCGCGCACCATGCCGCGCAGCGGTGCCAGCAGCGTTGGCAGTTCGGCCGTGACGTCGTTCCGGTGCAGCAGGTCGAAAATGCAGGCGGGCACGACGAACACGAGTGCACCCACCTGGGTCATGGCAGCCGTGGCGAGCGGATGCACACCGGTGGCGGCCTTGCGGACGTTGGCGGTGTAGACGCTGAACGTGGCCACCGTCCCGAGCAGCAGCAGCACCGGCACGATGGGTGACGGCCCGGACCGTTCGGTGAACAGCCCGGACGCCACCAGTGCGCCCGTGAAGCCGATGACGAGGGCCACCGTGGGCCGAGCGGTGAGGCGGTCGCCCGCCAGCAGGAGGCCTGCGATGGCCACGCCGATCGGCTCGAGGCCCACCACCACGCTGGCGATGATGGCCGAACCCTCGTCGACACCGATGGCCATCAGCACGGCCATCAGGCCGAGGCCGAACATGCCGATCCGTACGAGTCGCCAGCGGACCGCACGATCACGGGGTATGTGCTTCCTGGCGATGATGACCAGCGCCGCGGTGGCCACGATGAACCGGATGAGGTTGGTGGTGGCCGGGCCGAAGCTCCTGCCAGCGATCTTGTAGGCGGGCAGGCTGCATCCGAAGTAGAGGACGATGACGCCGAGCGCCGCCCGGACTCCGATTCCCGCCGGTCGTTGGTCGGGCTCGGGGGTGTTCGTCACGTCCGGATACTAGGCAGTGCCCGTTCGGCTCTGGCGGGACCGAGGGCGATGGCATCGGCGGCCAGTGCCATGCTACTGTTCCCGCTACTTCGCACCCGTGGGCGGGCGGAGTGCCTCGTGCGCACCCATCAGAGGGTCGGGCGAGGACGGAGCCCATTCCTTACCCAAGGGGGAGAATCAATGATCAAGTCAAAGCGCACGGGTGCCAAGCTCGTGGCGTTGCTGGCGGCGGCGAGCGTTGTCGTCGGCGCCTGCGGCAGTGACAGCAAGTCGGCGGACACCACGGCAGCGCCCAGCGCCACCGATGCTCCCGCCACCACCGGTGGTGGCTCGGCTGGCGGTACGAAGGTCGTCATCTCGACCGACCTGCCGCTGCAGGGTGCCTCGGCCGACGCTTCGCGTGACACCAACCGCGCGGTGCAGATGGTCATCGACGAGTACAACGCGTCGGGTGGCAAGTACCAGGTCGAGCTGAAGCAGTACGACAACTCGACCGCCGCCAAGGGTGGCTGGGACGACGCGACCT
>CAZQPJ010000450.1:0-1991 GCA_964595105.1 uncultured Bifidobacterium sp. | reverse complement strand
CCGGGCATGCGGCCCGAACCCTGACCCTGCTGGCCGTACTTCTTGCCGTAGACCGAACCGGCCTTGATGAACGAGAGCATGTCGGCCTCGTTCGGGAAGTGCGAGTTGGTGGCACCCCCGGTGAGGTTCCAACCCATGCCGCCCTGAGCGGTCACACCGGGGTCGCCGTAGCTCCAGCCCTGGGTGTGGCAACGGGCGCAGCTGTAGGCACCCGACGCGAGGTCGAGGTTGAAGATCGCCTCACCCTCGCTGGCGCCCGGGTTTGCCGCAAGATAGGCGTCGATGCTCTTCTGGATCTCGTCCTTGTTCGCCTGCGGCAGCGAGCCACCCTCACAGATGTAGGGGTCGGCGTTGTTCGGGAAGCGCTCGGTGGTGCATCCCTCCGGCTCGATCTGGATGCTCTCGAGGTAGGCCAACAGCGTCTCGATGTTCTGCTCGGTCATCGGGCCGCCACCGGGAGCGCCCCACGCCGACATCGGCGAGAAGGGACGGCCGTAGTTGAGGATGAACCGCACCTCTTCCTTGCTGAAGCGGTAGAAGACCGTGTTGAGCGCGGGGGCATACCAGTTGACTGCCTTCACCTCGCCGGTCTTCGGGTCGGTGACAGCGTACGGAGCCTGGCCGCCCGCACCCTTCAGGCCACCGTGACAGCCAGCACAGTTGAAGCCGCCGTTCGCCGTGGTCTGGAACAACTGCTCGCCCCAGCTGACGAAACGATTGGCCTTGCCCTCCTGCGCACCCGCCTGACGGCCGGGCTCGAGGATCCAGTAGACCGGCAGACCGATGACCAGCGTGGCCAGCAGCAGCACACCCAGCAGCTGCATGCGCTCGAGACGACGACCCTCGAGAGTCTCGTCGTCGTAGTACTCCTTGCGGTTGGGAGCGAGCTCGCGCTCGGAGCCCAACTCACGACGAGCGCTGGCAGAGTTGAGGAAGTAGTAGGTGATCCAGCCGAGGAGGATGACCACCAGGATCACCCATGCAATGGCGGTGGTGTTGAGCGCGATCATCCGTGGTGTCCTCCCCCGCCGCCGGTGATGCAGTGCGGGCCTTCGGCTTCCTGACCTGTGGTGTTCGTGCCGATGGGCACGCCCGTGACCGGCGTCGACGTGTCGATCACCACGTCGCCCGACGGCGACACCGTGACCGGCCAGTGATCCATACCACGGGGCGCCGGACCAGCCTTCTTCTCACCGACTCGGTTGTACTGCGAACCGTGGCACGGGCACTCGAACCACTGGCTGCTCTTGCACTCGGGCACACGACAGCCGAGGTGCGGGCACTTCTGGTAGAGCGCCACGATGCCGCTCTCCATGCCCGGCAGCACGTTCTTGTACTGCGAGACACCCTTCGCCTTCGGCAGTGCCTCGGAGGGGTAGATGGTGACGTACGAGCGAGCGCTCGAGCTGTAGAAGAAGCCACCATTGCTGCGGATGCTGGCGAGCACGTCGTCGAGCTTGCCGACGGAGACCTTGCCACCGAAGATCGGGGCGGCCGTGGGCCACAGGAAGGCCACGAAGCCGGCGGCGGCGAAGGTGCCGAGGCCGGCGCTCATCAGCGCCACGGTGGCACGGTTGAAGAACTGGCGACGGCTGACGCCGATCTCCTCACGGTCGGGCTCGACCCACACCTCGGGGGCGGTGGGGCGGGCGGCGACCAGCGTGGCGGCGCGGGCTTCGGCGGCCGCACGCTCGACCTGACGGCCGGTGGCGACCGGCGCCGACACCTCGGCGTCGCGGTCGCGACGCCGGGTCTCGCGGCTCAGTGCGCCAGCGCCGCGGACATCGCTCTTGCGTGCAGCGGTGAGCAGCACGACGGCGAACAGCGACGCCAACACAGCGACGGCGATGGCGATGATGACAGCAGGGCTCATGACAGCGGGTGCCTCACAGTTCGAAGAAGATGCCGTCACGCCACGGGAACGTGAAGTTGAAGCTATTACCTGCCGGGCGAGGTATACGAGTTTGGTTCTTATGCTGTCACGGGCGAGG
>CAZQPJ010000449.1:0-2000 GCA_964595105.1 uncultured Bifidobacterium sp. | reverse complement strand
CGGGAGGTACCCACGTAGTGAAGGGTCGAGCGCGGATGCCCCGCTGCCTCGAGCGCATCGGCGATGGCGAGCGCCGGCAGCACATGGCCCGATGTGCCACCACCGGTGACCACTGCGTAGGTGCCACTCCCGGTCATCGAGCCGAGCGTGCCACGTTCAGCAGGATGCCGGTGGCCACCAGGGTGACGAACAACGAACTGCCACCTGCCGAGATGAAGGGCAGCGTGAGTCCGGTGACAGGCAGCATCCGGGTGACCCCACCGACGTTGATGAGCGCCTGCAGCACGAACCACCCGACGATGCCGCCGGCCAACAGCCGGTGGAACGGCTCGGTGCTCGACATCGCGACCTTCGTGCCGGCCCACGCCAGCACCATGAAACCGCCCAGCACGGCCACCACGCCGATCATGCCGAGTTCCTCGGCGACGACCGAGAACACGAAGTCGCTGTGCGCAAGCGGCACGAGTTCCCCGAGTTTGCTGTGCCCCTGCCCCACCCCGGAGCCGGTGATGCCCCCCTGTGCCGTGGCGATCATCGCCTGATGGGTCTGGTAGCAGAGGTCACTCTTGTTCCCTGCACAGTCGACGAAGGCGATGAACCGGTTGCGGCGGCGGTGATCGCTGATGGCATAGATGAAACCCGCGAGCACACCGGCGGCGCTGGTGGCCGCGATCGGCAGCATCGGCACACCGGACAGGAACACCACCAACATGCCGATCGCCGCGATGACGATGGCCGAGCCGAGGTCACCCTGCACGACGCAGACGAGGCACGCCACCCCGACCAACGCCATGACGCGACCGAAGGTCTTGCCCAGCAGCAACTGCTCGCGTTGCCGGTCGGCGAGCGTGGCGGCGGCCATCAGCAACAGTGCCAACTTCATGAACTCACTCGGCTGGAACGTGATGGGACCGACGGACACCCAGGAACTCGCACCGTTCACATCGGTGCCGATGTGCGGCACGAACGGCAACAGCATCAGGAGCAGCACCGCAACGAAGCCGGGCGTGGCGAGCCGGCGCATGGTGCGCGTTGATGTCCTCATGGCGATGAACAGACCGACGAGACCGAGGACGGCCCACGTGGCTTGACGCGAGAAGACGGTGAACGGCGAACTCCCCTTGTGGATCTCCCGGATCGACGTGGCCGAGAGCACCATCACCAAGCCGAGCATCGAGAGCGCAGCGGCAGTGACGGCGATGACGTAGAAAACCGCCGACGGAGGGGCAGTCGGCGCCTCAGCCGGCCGACGACTCGGATGCCGCCCCATGGCCTGGGCGCGTTGAAGGGCAGCGTCGCGGCGAGCACCGACGACGGTGGTGGACGCAGTCATGCGTTCTCCTTCTGGGGGAAGTCGGAGGCGAGGTCGAGCACCAATCGACGGAAGTCGTCACCGCGTGCCGGGTAACCACCGCCGGGATACCAGTCGAAACTGGCGCAGGCCGGCGACAGCAGCACCACGTCACCGGGTTCGGCAAGATGGTGGGCAAGCGCCACTGCCTCGGCCATCGAGCCAGCGGGATGCGTGGGGCAGTGCTCCTCGAACGCCCGGATGACCTCCGGACCGGCCTCCCCCAGACCCACCACTGCCTTCACGCGCCCGTGCTCGACACCGAGGCTTGCGAGGTCGAGTCCCTTGTTGCGGCCTCCTGCCAGCAGCACGATTCGGTCGAAGCCGCGAATGGCCGTGAGCGCAGCGTGGGGCGTGGTCGCTTTCGAATCGTTGAACCAGCGCACGCCACCGATGGTCGCAACCGGCTCGATGCGATGCGGCGGGTGACGGAAGGTGACCAGCGCTGAGGCGACGTGCCGTGGTTCGGCCAAGCCGCTCTCGAGCACCAGGGCGGCCGCTGCCAGCGCGTTGGTGATGTCGTGCGGCAGACTGCGAGTCATCGACGCCACCTCGGCGATGCGGCCGGCGGGCCCGCACAACCAACCGTCGCGCACCGCATAGTCGGCATCCGGTGTGCCGAACGTGCGCGTGATGCCCCCAGCAGAGG
>CAZQPJ010000448.1:0-2001 GCA_964595105.1 uncultured Bifidobacterium sp. | reverse complement strand
GACCGGCTCGCCGATCGGCTCGATGCCGTGGTGGCCGACCTCGACGAGGTGATGTTCGACCAGTTGCGTGAGGCCGCAGCGGCCAAGACCGGTCGACCCGCCGACGACAAGCGACTCACCCAGGCCCGCCGGGCCATCGAGAAGGCGAGCCGGTTGCTGCGCGGCGGCAGCGACGACGACTGAGCCTTCCCCCTTGGCTACTGGGGTGCCGCGCCCCAATCGGACAGCCTGAACCCGCAGCCTCGCTGCAGCATGCCGTTCACGTCGACGGTGATGGGCGCATCGGCACCTACTCCGAGGTGGAGCGTCAAGATGCCCATCGGTATCTCCACGATGGTGCCGTCGAGGCATCCATTGCTCGTTGCGGCGACGATGCCGGCGGTTCCGCCGGGCGGCAGGAGCCGTGACCCGAGCGGTTGGGTGACACCCGGTGCCGGAGCTCCGTCGGAGGGCACGACGTGTTCGGTGCCCCCCGAGACGTCGCCCACCCACAGGACGCGCCCGAGGAGACATGGCGCGCTCGACGTGTTGGTGACGGTGATGAAGGCATACTCCGTGCCCATCGCCCCATCGGCGGTGAAGGTCGACCTCACGGTCGTGCCGTCGCACAGCGGAGGGTTCGACAGCGCGATGGTGGCGATGTCGCCCAGTCCGTACAGCCCGATCCAATAGTCGCCGGGGGGAGCGGGCGGAAGCGTGACAGCGTGTTGCCGTACACTCACCTCGTTGGGCTGCAACTCGAATGAGGGCAACTCCTCAATCAGGTACTTGTTGGCGCCCCCGGCGAGGATCAACCGAGGCGACACCCTCTCGACGCCTGCACCCTGGTTGCGCACGGTGACGGTGACGAGCACCATGTCGCCGGAGCAGTACGGGCCGCTGCTGTCGACCGTCACCGACGCGGTGAGCGGCTGCTGGTTCGGCACGACTGTGTGCATGGTGCCGAGTTCGTCGTACTCGGCGACCTTCGACAGCAGGCATCTCGGTCCTTCGGGCAGCGTGAGGGCCACCGACGTCGATGCCACCGTGGAGGACGGTTGGGTTGGGTCGGTGGCTGAGGCCGCATCGTCGCGAACCTCCGGGTTCCGGGCACCCAGTGCCACCACGGCGGCCAGCAACAGCACCAAGCTCGCCGCCACCATGAGCACCCGAAATCGAACGCCGTGGCCGGCTGTCGAGCCCTTGCCGGATGCGAGCGTTACCTCGTCCGGGGCGTCGGCGCCTGCCCTTCCCAGCACCTCACGAATGCGTTGGTCGAGGCCGTCATCGCTCGTCATCCAGCAGCTCCCTCAGTCGTGCCCTACCGCGGGCGAGATGTTGTTTCACGGTGCCGTCGCTGGACCCCATCGCCTCAGCGATGCGGTTGACCGGCCAGTCGAGCCAGTAGGCGAGGTACACAGCCGTGCGCTGTTGCACGCTCAACTGGCCGAGCAGGCGTCGGGCCTCGTCGGGTGACGAATGGATTGCGGCGTTCGTCGACGAACTACGCGCTGCCCGCTCCTCGCGCCACTGCCGTCGGAAGTTGCTGCGGTGCCATCCCGCCGCCGTGTTCGCCACCGCCCGGAACCAGTAGGCGCGAGGGTCGAGCACCGTTGCCATCGAGCCACGGTGCAAGGTGGCCGTTACCGCTTCGCTCACCACATCCGCCGCGTCGTGCGGTCCCACGAGCACCGTGGCGAAGTGCAGCAGGTCGCGCACGTGTGCCCGGTACTCGGCCTCGATGTCCACGGTCACCATCATCCACCACGTCGCCACCGACCCCCGCCCAGGGTGACACCCTTCCCACCGCCACCGCCACCGCCACCGCCAGCGCCCCCTCCTGCCCCCAGCTCCGCCCCCAAACCGCCCAATCCCCGCGAGGACGTCGCGCCCATTTCGTCGTGGCGCCATGAAGAGGGCGCGACGTCCTCGCGAAAGTGCGGGGCGGGGGTGGGGGTGGGATGGCCGGGCGGCCGAGGAGGGGTTCGGGTGTCAGGCGAGGGGGGTGACGGGGGAGCCGGT
>CAZQPJ010000447.1:0-2002 GCA_964595105.1 uncultured Bifidobacterium sp. | reverse complement strand
GGGGGAGGACATCGCCCAGTCCGACCCGAACACCGTGCACGTCGAGACAGCGCTTCGTTCGATGGAACTGGTGATCGTGCAGGACCTGTTCCTGAACGAGACCGCTCGGTTCGCCCACGTGTTCCTGCCCGGCACGTCGTTCCTCGAGAAGGACGGCACCTTCACCAATGCCGAGCGCCGCATCAACCGGGTGCGCCCGGCGATGCGCCCGAAGACCGGCAAGCACGAGTGGCAGGTGGTCAGCGAACTGGCCGCAGCGATGGGGCACCCAATGCGCTACGACTCGTCGGCGCAGATCATGGACGAGATCGCGGCACTCACGCCCACCTTCGCAGGTGTCAGCTTCGCCAAGCTCGACGAGGTGGGCAGTGTGCAGTGGCCGTGCAACGATGCGAAGCCCACCGGTACGCCGATCATGCACGAGGGCAGGTTCGTGCGCGGCCTCGGCCGATTCACCGTGACCCCCTATGTCGCCACGGAGGAGAAGGCCAGCCGCCGGTTCCCGCTGCTGCTCACCACCGGTCGCATTCTCAGCCAGTACAACGTGGGCGCGCAGACCCGGCGCACCGGCAACGTCGTGTGGCACGACGAGGACGTGCTCGAGATGCACCCGGCCGATGCCGAGGAGCGCGGTATCCGCACCGGCGACCTGGTGACGCTGGCCAGTCGCGTCGGAGCCACCACGCTGCATGCGGTGGTCACCGATCGAATGGCTCAGGGCGTGGTGTACACCACGTTCCACCATCCGGTCAGCGGCGCCAACGTGGTCACCACCGACAACTCCGACTGGGCCACCAATTGTCCCGAGTACAAGGTGACGGCCGTGCAGGTGTCGCCCGGTGGTTCGGCGGCGACGGCCGAGATCGAGCACCCCGAGCACCGTCTCGGCGCGCTGGTGCGCATGGCCAACCAGATCGCGCGGCAGATGGCGGCCGACCCGAACGCCGATGCGGTCGCGGCGACGGCCTACCACCTCGACCGGTTCTGGGAGCACGAGATGCGTGTCGACCTGGCGCGGGCCATCGAGGGCGGCACCGTGACGGTCGATGATGCGGTGGTGCAGGCGGTCCAGCGCCTCCGCGTCACGGCCTGACGCCGGGGTGCGGCCCGCTGGTGCGGGTGCGCTTCAACTCGAAGAACTCCGGCATCCGGGCCAGGGTGACGGTTGCATCCCAGAGTTGCAGTGCGTCGTCGCCCGATGGAACTGCGGTGATGACGGGGCCGAAAATGCCGACCTCCGTGCCCTCGCGCCCGGGGATGCCGATGATGGGCGTGCCCACGTCGCTGCCCACCAGTGCAAGGCCCTCGTGGTGCCGGCGTAACACCTCGGTGTCGAACGACTCGTCGTCGAACGCCGACGCGTGCGATTCGGGAAGCCCGACTGCGGTGAGCATCTCGGTCACCGAGAACTCGCGGTCACCGTCGTGGTGGATGCGGCGGCCGTACTCGACGTAGAGATCGGCGACGCTGGCCTCTCCTTCGGAAGCACGAACCGACTCGAGTACGCGCAGCAGGCCGTAGCCCCACTTCGCCACCCCGTACCACGGTGAGTCGGCGCCGATCTGGTTCTTCACGAGGAGGCTGATGGGCTGGTAGCGGATGCTGAGATCACGGTGGGGTGCCACCTGTCGAAGCCACTGCGAGGTGGTCCAGCAGAACGGGCAGAGCGGGTCGAGCCAGAAGCGAATGGGCGTGGTCATGCGGGGTCCGGAATGAACGTGGCGTGGAAGCCGTAGGGCACTCGCCTCGGCATCACGACCTCGGCCACCGGGCCCTTCTCGACCGCAGTGGCGTCGAACACGGCGAGCACGGTCTCGTTCGTCGCATCGTCGTGCACGAAGCTCAGCACCCAGCCGGCGTCGTCGGCCGGGTCGTTCGGGTCGCCGGGGATGAAGTACGGCTCCGCGGCGTGACGCGTGGGGCCGGGGTCCCACGACACCCGCGAGTCGTTCTGGAAGTCGTGCTTGATGACCGCACCGAGTTCCACGGTGTCGGGGTTCTC
>CAZQPJ010000446.1:0-2004 GCA_964595105.1 uncultured Bifidobacterium sp. | reverse complement strand
CTCACCGCGACGAGTACAAGCCGGCGACGCTGCGCGAGAACCTGATGTTCGGCACGCCGGACGAGGTGATCACGAAGCTGAAGCGCTACGAGGAACTCGGCAGCGACTTCATGTACACCGCCAGTTACGGCGCACCGATCGAGGCGCAGAAGCGCTCGTTCGAACTGTTCATCCAGCACGTCGTTCCGGAGTTCAAGTGAGCAACAGCCTGCCCTTCGGTATCCGCAAGGTGGTCCGCTACGTCGAGGACGTGCACGTGGAGGGCGCTCCGGGCGACCCCGTGCGCATGGTGGGCGTGGCCGCCGTGCTGCCCAACCCGTGGGCGGGCCGCGGTTTCGTGGAGAACCTGCGTCCCGAGATCCTCGCCATCGCTCCCGCCGTGGCCGAGGTGCTGGTGCCCGCCGCGCTCGAACTGGCCGGCGGCGGCGACCGGGTGGAGGCCTACGGCAAGGCTGCGCTGGTGGGCACCAACGGAGAGGTCGAGCACGCATCGGCCATCATTCACACGCTGCGCTTCGGCAACGTGCTGCGCTCGGCCGTCGGCGGCACCACGTTCCTGTCGTTCACGAACAGCCGATCCGGTGCGGGCGCGAACATCGCCATCCCGATGATGCACAAACACGACGAGGGCTTGCGCTCGCACTACCTCACGTTGAACTTCAACGTGCCCGACGCGCCCGGGCCCGACGAGTTGCTGGTGGCCATCGGCGTGTCGACAGGCGGCCGCCTGCACCCTCGCATCGGCAACCGCTACATCGACATGGAGGAACTGGCCGCCGAAGCCGCTGCCCGCGACGCGCAGGGCGGATGACGACCCTGGTGCTGGTGCACGGTGTCGGACTCGACCGGCACATGTGGGCCCCGTTCGCCGCTGCCCTCGGGCAGCCCGTGATCACCTACGACATGCTCGGGCTGGGCGAGGCACCAAAGCCACCCGGCCCGTACTCGCTGCGCATGTATGCCGAGCAGTTGCGGCAGGTGCTGACGGACCTCGGTGGCGAAGCCGTCGACGTGGTGGGCTTCTCGATGGGCGCTCTCGTGGCGCAACGTTTCGCAGTCGATCACCCTCGCCTGGTTCGCCGCATGGTGCTGGTGAGCGGAGTGTTCAATCGCACTGCAGATGAACGTGCAGCCATCGTCACGCGCGTCGCAGAGGTGCGCAACGGCGCCTACCTCCACTCGGTGGAGCCAGCGCTCGAACGCTGGTTCACGCCCGAGTTCGCGGCGCGCCACCCCGAGGTGGTGCAGACAGTGAGGGAACGGATGCTGGCCAACGACGTGCGGCCCTACGCCGACGCCTACGAGGTGTTCGCCACCGGAGACGAGCAACTGGTACCGCTGGTGCCCCGCATCACCGCACCCACCCTGGTGATCACCGGAGCCGACGACCAACGCTCCACTCCGCTGATGGCCGAGCAGTTGGCCGCAGCGCTGCCCCACGGCCGTGCCGCGGTGGTGCCCGGGGTGCGACATCTGCTGCCGCTCGAGCAACCCGACACGCTGGCCGCACTGGTGCGCGACTTCCTGCACGAACCCGAGGAGGCCCAATGACCGAGCAACTGCGCATGTACGTCGACGGCAAGTGGTGCGATGCGTCCGACGGCCGCACACTCACCACGGCCGACCCCACCACCGGGGCAACCTGGGCGGCGTTCCCGGCGGCCACGGCAGCCGACGTCGACCGGGCAGTCCGCGCCGCTGACCGCGCCATGTACGAGGGGCCGTGGGCGCGCACCACCGCGACCCAGCGCGGCAAGGCCCTCCGCAGGATGGGCGAGGCACTGGCGGCACGCGCCGAACAGATCGCCCTCGTGGAGACCCGGGACACCGGCAAGTTGCTGCGCGAGACGCGCGCCACCACCAACTACATCGTCGAGTACTACGACTACTTCGCGGGCGCCGCCGACAAACTGCAGGGCAGCACCTTCGCCACCGACAAACCCGAACTCATGGCGATGACACTGCGCGAGCCCATCGGCGTGGTGGCGGGCGTGATCCCGTGGA
>CAZQPJ010000445.1:0-2043 GCA_964595105.1 uncultured Bifidobacterium sp. | reverse complement strand
AGCTACGTCGACGAGTTCCAGGCAGCCGGCGGCAGCTTCGTGATGCTGGCCAAGGGCAACCGCAGCAGGCAGGTCACCGACGCCTGCAGGGCGCACGGCGGCTTCTACCTCGGCAGCATCGGCGGTCCGGCCGCACGGCTGGCGCAGGACTGCATCACGAAGGTCGAGGTGCTGGAGATGCCCGAACTGGGTATGGAAGCCGTGTGGAAGATCGAGGTGCAGGACTTCCCCGCGTTCATCGTGGTCGACGACAAGGGAAACGACTTCTTCGATCTGGTGAACCGCCCGTTCGGCGGCACTCAGGTCACCCTTCGCTGAGTTCGAATCGAGGGTTTCGTGCGGCACAGGTGCGCACGAAACCCTCGGTCTGGGCCGAATCGAGGTTTCCGTGCGGCACAGGTGCGCACGGAAACCTCGGTCTGGGGTGGGGGTGGTCAGCCGGGCGGCGGCGGGGTCAGCTGAGTTCGCCGGCGAGGTCGCCGAGGCGCAACTCGCCCTCGCGCGTCTGACCGCCGTGTTCCATGAACGCCGCCAGCGCCGCACGCGTACGCGCATGGCCGAGGGTGCCATTGAAGTCGCCGGCCTCCAGCAGCAGGTCGGCCTGCACATCCTTCTCGGCGCGCAGCACGGCCGCCTTCGCCGCCGCGACGGCGTGCGGCGGGAACGAAGCGATGCGGCGAGCCAATCGGTCGACGAACGGCCACAGCTCGTCGGCCGGCAGCGACCGGTTCACCCACCCCCAGCGCTCAGCGAGGTCGGCGGGTACGTCATCGCATCCGAGGATCACCTCGAGCGCTCGTGACCGGCCGATCAAACGGGGCAGGCGCGCCGTGCCGCTGCCGCCGGGCAGGATGCCGAGCGCCACCTCCGGCTGGTTGAACACCGCCCTGCCCAGCGCCGCGAACCGCATGTCGCAGCTGAGCGCCAGCTCGCTGCCGCCACCACCGACGCGGCCCTCGATGACCGAGATGGTGGCCTTCGGCATCGTGCGGAACGCCTCGCACATCGCATGGAAGTCGTTCAGCGCCTCGGGCGTGCCCGCGTCGATGGGCAGGTGCTGAATGAGGGTGACGTCGAAGTGGGCGATGAAGAACTCAGGGTTCGCGGAGCGCAGCACCACCACTCGCACGTCGGGGTCGTCGGCCAGTTGCTGCGCCATGCGGGTCATGGCGATGTACAGCCCCAGGTCGAACAGGTTCACCGGCGGGTTGTCGATCGTGACGGTGGCGATGCCGTCGGCCGTCTCGAGGGTCAGCGGCTCGCCCACAGCGACATCCTCAGAGCCACTCGTTCAACACCGACTTGGTACGGGCGACTTCCTCGGGGTCACTGGTGAAGATGCCGGCGTTGAAGTCGGTGACACCGATGGCAGCCAGATGGCGCACCTGGTCGCGCACCTCGGCCTCGGTGCCCACGATGGCGATGCCACCCGGCCCGTCGACGCCCTCACGGTCCATCATCGTCTTGTAGCTGGGCAGGGTGTCGTACACGGCGAACACCTGTGACGCGAGTTTCCGCGCCCGGTCGACGTTGTCGGTGACCGCGATGGGCAGGGCGCACACCACCCGCGGGTCGGGGCGACCGGCGTCGGCCGCTGCTTGGCGCAGGGTCGGGATGGTGAGCTCGTCGAGCGTCTTCGGACCCACGCACCACGTGCTGGTGCCATCGGCCATTGCGCCCGTGAGACGCAACATCTGCGGCCCCAGCGCAGCGATCACCACGGTGGGCCTGCTGCTGCCGTTGGCTGCCAGCGCACCCTGCACGCGGTACTCCTCGCCCTGGAAACCCACCGGCTGCCCCTCCAGCAGGGGCATCAGCACCGACAGGTATTCACGCAGGTGGCGCACAGGCTTTGCATACGACAGGCCCCACATGCTCTCGACCACGATCTTGTGCGAGAGACCGATGCCGAGCACCAACGGGGAACCGCCGCGACTGTTGATGACCGCCTGCGTGCTGAGCGCCTGCTGCGCCATCACCCACGGATGCCGCGGGTAGGTGGGGATGACGGCCGTGCCGAGTTCGATACCGGGCACCTCACGG
>CAZQPJ010000444.1:0-2043 GCA_964595105.1 uncultured Bifidobacterium sp. | reverse complement strand
CCGCAGTTGGTGAACAACGGGAAGGAGAAGTTCATGTTCGGCACGCTCATCAACTCCACGCTCGGTGCGCCGAACCAACCGCTGGCCGCCGCCTACACGCTGTGGCCATTGCTCATCGTGGTGCTCTACCTCCTTGCCATGAAGCGCGCCGGCGCCTTCGAGAACCTCTGACATGAAGCTGTCGCTGCCCGCCCGCATCGCCCTGTGCGCCGTCACCGTGCTGACGCTCGTGTTCCTCTACCTGCCGCTGGCGGTGGTGGCGAGGCTCTCGTTCAACCCTCAGAAGTCGGTGGCGTGGCCCGGCTGGAGCGGCTTCACGCTCGACTGGTGGACCAAGGCGTGGGAGGCCGACGGCCCACGCGAAGCGCTGCTGAACAGCTGCAAGGTCGCCTTCGCCGCCATGGTGGTGGCCCTCGTGCTCGGCACGCTCGCCGCCATGGCGATGGCGCGGTTCCAGTTCTTCGGGAAGAACGCCGTGTCGTTCCTGCTCGTGCTGCCCATCGCACTTCCCGGCATCGTCACCGGCATCGCGCTGCAGAACACCTTCTCGCGCACCATCGACCTCGGCCTGTTCTCGTTCAAGGTGGGCTTCGGTTACCACTCGCTGGTCATCGCCCATGCCACCTTCTGCGTGGTGGTTGCCTACAACAACGTGGTGGCACGTCTTCGCCGCTCGTCACCCAACCTGCTCGAGGCCAGTGCCGACCTCGGCGCGCACGGCTCGCAGACCTTCCGCTACGTCACCTTCCCGTTGATGCGCTCGGCGATGCTCGCTGGCGGCATCCTCGCCTTCGCGTTGAGCTTCGACGAGATCGTGGTCACCACCTTCACGGCAGGCTCCGGTTTCCAGACACTTCCGGTGTGGATCTACGCCAACTTCAGCCGGCCCAACAATGTGCCACTGGTGAACGTGATGGCCACGTTCGTGATGGTGGTGTCGATACCTCTGGCGTGGTTGGCGCAGCGGCTCAGTGACGGTGACGGCACCTGAGCCCACGTCGTCGTCGCCGCTAGCCTCGGCAGCACCATGATCTACCTCTACCTCATCCTCGCGGTGCTGGCGTTCGGTATCGGGCTGCTGGTCTGGAATCGGATGCGCATGCGTGCCGCGGCCCGTACCGAGGCGCCGCCCGTCGGGCCCGAACCGTCGCGGGGCACGGTGCCGTCGCCCGAGGCGCCGCCGACTGGAGCGGGGGAGGCAGCGGTCGATGCGACTTCCGCCCCCGAACTCGAGCCGGTGGCCGACGCTGTTTCGTTCCGCAGCCGCATGGCCAAGGCGCGCGGAGCGCTGGCCGGAGCCCTCCTGGGCATCCGTGGCCGCGGAGGTATCACTGCCGACACCTGGGACGATCTCGAGGAGGCACTGCTGCGTGCCGACGTGGGCGTGCGGGTGACCGACGAGTTGCTCGACGGTCTGAAGGCCCGTGTGAAGAGCAGGGAGATCACCGAGCCCGATGCGCTGCTGGCCGCACTTCAGGCCGAGATGCAGCAGCGGCTCGGTGGCGCCGACCGCGCACTGCGGTTCGACGAGGTCGACGATGGCAGCCCCAACGTGTGGCTGTTCGTCGGTGTGAACGGCGTGGGCAAGACCACCACCATCGGCAAGGTGGGGGCCCAGCAGAAGGCGCTCGGTCGCAGCGTGTTGATGGCCGCGGGCGACACGTTCCGTGCTGCTGCCGCCGAACAACTCGGCACATGGGCCGAGCGCAGCGGCTCGGAGCTGGTTCGCGGCAACGAGGGTGGTGACCCGAGTGCCGTCATCTTCGATGCTGTCGAACGTGCCACGGCGCGCTCGATCGACCTCGTGCTTGCCGACACGGCGGGTCGACTCCACACCAAGACCAACCTGATGGACGAGTTGCGCAAGGTTCGTCGTGTGGCCGCGAAGGGCGCCGGCCGGGTGACCGAGGTGCTGCTGGTGATCGACGCCACCACGGGCCAGAACGGCCTCAACCAGGCGCGCGAGTTCGGCGACGCCACCGACGTCACGGGTGTCGTGCTCACCAAACTCGACGGCTCCGCCAAGGGTGGCATCGTGTTCGC
>CAZQPJ010000443.1:0-2045 GCA_964595105.1 uncultured Bifidobacterium sp. | reverse complement strand
CGTTCACGGCCTTGACCCCCAGCTCGGTGTTGGTGAGCGAGGGTGAGGCGAAGCGCCGCGGGCTGCGGCTCGGTGACGAGTTCGACCTCCGTGTCGACAGCACCGTGGTGCCACTGGAGGTGGCTGGTGTCTACCGCACCACCGACATCATCCGCACGGCTCGCATCTACCACCGCGACACCTTCCGCAACACGAGCATCTCCACGCCGGCTGGTTTCGTGTCGCTGACGCGCGCTCCGGGGGTGACCGACGCCGAGTTCCGCGCCGTGGTGGGGCCCGCCGCCACCGACTACGGCATCGGCGAACTGCAGGACAAGCGCGAGTTCATCAACAGTCGCGCCGACCTCGTCGACCGCAGCCTCGCCTTCATCTACGGCTTGTTGTTGCTGAGCATCGTCATCGCCACGTTCGGCATCGTCATCACCTTGCTGCTGGCGGTGTACGAACGGCGTCGCGAGATCGGGCTGCTGCGCGCTGTTGGAATGACCCGTGCCCAGGTTCGCACCACGGTGCGGTGGGAGAGCGTCATCACGTCCGTGTACGGAGCGTTCGTGGGAGTCGCCATGGGCCTGGTGCTCGGCTGGGTGGTCATCACCGCGCTGCGCGACCAAGGCCTCACGGAGTACTCGGTGCCGGTCACCACCATCGTCTGGATCATCGTGCTGGCCTTCATCGCCGGTGTGGCCGCCGCCGTGGTGCCCGCCTGGCGGGCAACGCGGCTCGACGTGTTGAGGGCCATCGCTGCCGATGGCTGACGTTCGCTTCTCCCCGGCACTCGGCGAGTTCCTCGCCGAGCGTCATCTGGCGACGTTGGTCACCCAACGCGCCGATGGTTCGCCGCACGCCGTGCCGGTGGGGTTCACGCTGCAGGGCACGAGGGTGCGAGTGATCACCTTCGCCAACGCGGTGAAGGCGCGCAATGCGGCGCGCGGGGGAAGGGCGAGCGTCACGCAGATCGACGGTGCACGGTGGGTGACCCTGGAGGGTGCCGTACGTCTGCTCGACGATGAGGTGTCGGTGGCCGAGGCCGTCGATGCCTACGCTCGCCGGTACCGACCGCCCAAGCAACGCACCGACCGGGTGGTGGTGGAGATCGACGTGGACCGCGTGATGTGCAACGGAGGGCTGAAGTGAGCGGTGCGGCAGTACCCCTCGTGAGGAAACTCGGCCTCGTGGGCGACGCAGTGTTCACGGTGGTGGGCGCCCCGAGGGGCTTCGAGGCCACGCTCGGCGACGTGGGTGAGGCCGTGTGGCAGCGTCACCTCATGCCGCCGCTCGACGTGGTGCTGGCGTTCTTCACCGACCGGGCGCGGCTGAAGGCCGAATGGGCTCGACTCGCCGATGCGGCGGCACCGGCCGGAGCCGTGTGGGTGGCGTGGCCGAAGAGCACGAGCAGCGT
Organism: uncultured Bifidobacterium sp.; assembly: GCA_964595105.1. Lineage (GTDB taxonomy): Bacteria > Actinomycetota > Acidimicrobiia > Acidimicrobiales > Ilumatobacteraceae > UBA668. The sequence continues at coordinate 646 of CAZQPJ010000443.1, read as the reverse complement.
GCAGACCGACCTCGACGAGGGCGCACTGCGCGCCGCGCTGCAGTCGACCGGATGGGTCGACAACAAGATGTGCTCCATCGACGACACGTGGAGTGCCATGCGCTTCGTGGTCGACACGAAGCGTCGACCACGTCGGCGTTGAGCTGGCGCTGTCGAGCGGGCGGCCCTGGCTCAGGGCGCGCCGGTCACTTGTTCGGCTGGGGCAGCACTCGCAGGTAGGGCTTCACCGTGGTCCAGCCCTGGGGGAACAACTGCTTGGCCTCGTCGTCGCTGACGGCTGCGCCGATGATGACGTCGTCGCCGTCGGTCCAGTTGGCCGGGGTGGCCACCTTGTAGCCAGCGGTGAGCTGCAGGCTGTCGATGACGCGGATGATCTCGTCGAAGTTGCGGCCGGTGCTGGCCGGGTAGGTGATGGTGAGCTTCACCTTCTTGTCGGGCCCGATCACGAACACCGAACGCACCGTGAGCGTGTCGTTCGCGTTGGGGTGGATCATGTCGTAGAGGTCGGCCACCTTGCGGTCGGGGTCACCGATCATCGGGAAGTTCACTGCCGTGCCCTGGGTTTCGGCGATGTCGTCCTCCCACTTGAGGTGGCTGTCGACCGGGTCGACCGACAGGCCGATGACCTTCACGTTGCGCTTGTCGA
>CAZQPJ010000442.1:0-2048 GCA_964595105.1 uncultured Bifidobacterium sp. | reverse complement strand
ACGTCGTTGGCCACCACCGAAACGACGAGGAGGCAGAGGGTGTCGGTGCCCACCTTCGGGATGCCGACGCTGTTGCCGAACCACAGCAACGAGGCGCCGAACGAACCGAGCGCGCCGATCCACACCACACCGAGCGTCGAGATGGCCATGTTGGGCATCGGGTTGGAGTCGAGGCCGCCGCTCGAGACGTACAACACGGCCGACGCCACGAAGGCGAGGAAGAGCACGAGCGGCAGAGCCGAGGGCCCGTAGTGATAGGTCGCCACCGGAGAGGCGATGCACGCCATGATGCCGGTCAGCAATGCAGGGTGGTAACCCTTCTCGCGCACACGGTCGAAGTACTCCACTGCGGCAAGGCCGAGCACCAGCACCACGATGACCGCTGCGGCCCACGGCCGATACCTCAGTGCAGCCAGGAACACCACCGCGATGCCGAGGCCGACCGCCACTGCAGTGGGCATGTCGCGCCCGGCGGTGCCGCCACCCGAACGGGCAGGGGCTCCCCGAGTGGGAACGGCGCGGCTCGGCCGCTGTGTGCGCCCCGAGCGCGAGGTGTTGTCGGGACGTGGACGACGCACCGGGCCCGAGGGGCGGGTGCCCCCGCCGTCGGTGGGGTCGGTACCGATGGTGATACGGCCGGGCTCACGGCGTACGGGCGCCGAGTCGTCAGGCGTGGTGGCGTCGGCGTCCTCGAAGAATGGCTCGTCGTCATCGTCGTCGAAGCGCGCCGCGAGGGTGCCGATCTCGTCGAGCCCACCCGACCCATCAGTGGAGTCGACGTCGTCATCCGGCTGTGGAATGGGGCCGCTGCCGGAGAACGACGACCACACGTCGAGATCGTCGTCGTCGCTGCGCGGCTGCGGAGTGAGCACACTGGGGAGCTCGCCCGTGGGCGGCTGCGTCCAGTGCGGCAGCGGACCAGTGTCGCCGGCACCGAAGGAGATACCGGTGCTCTCTCGGCTGCCACCCGAAGAATCGTCACCGAACAGGGGCGGCCCGAAGTCGTCATCGTCCGGCTGGCGGCGACGCCATTGGTCGTCGGTCATCGTTTCCTCACCTTCTCCATCACCATCGTTGCACCCGCGCCGGCGGCAGCTGGGTCACACCTCGAGCAGTTCCTGCTCCTTGCGGCCCAGCGCCCGGTCGATGTGCTCGACATGGTCGTGGGTGATCTTGTCCATTTCCTTCTCGGCACGCTCGAGTTCGTCGGCCGAGATCTCCCCCGCCTTCTCGGCGGTCTCCATCTGCTTGCGGGCGTCGCGACGGATGTTGCGCACCGCCACACGGCCGTCCTCGGCCATGTGTTTCACCACTTTCACGTACTCCTTGCGACGCTCCTCGGTGAGCGGCGGGAAGTTGAGGCGAATCACCACACCGTCGTTGCTGGGGTTGACGCCGAGATCGCTGTCTCGGATCGCCTTCTCTATGGCCCCGAGGGCGCCCCGGTCGTGCGGCTTCACCACGAGCTGACGAGCCTCGGGCACCTGGAAGCCCGCCAACTGCTGCAGCGGCACGGGCGCCCCGTAGTACTCGACCAGCAGTTTCTCGACGAGAGCCGGCGTGGCACGGCCCGTGCGCACCGTGGTGAACTGGCTCTGCACGTGCTCGACGGCCTTCTCCATCTTTTCGATGGCCTCGAGAATGGTTTCTTCGGTCACCCTGCCAGCGTACCGATCCGAGTTACGTGTCGTGGACGATGGTGCCCACGCTGTCGCCACGCAGGATGGCCTGCAGCGAACCCGGGGCCGACATGTCGAACACGACGATCGGAATCTTGTTGTCTCGGCAGAAGGCGATGGCCGTGGCGTCCATCACCTTGAGGTCCTTGGTCATCACCTCGATGTAGCTGACCTCGTCGTACTTCTTCGCGGTCGGTACCAGTCGTGGGTCGGCGTCGTACACGCCGTCGACGCCCGAATGCGTGCCCTTCAGCAGGGCCTCGGCGTCGATCTCGGCGGCCCGCAGCGCCGCCGCGGTGTCGGTGGTGAAGAACGGGTTTCCGGTGCCCGCGGCGAAGATGACGACGCGGCCCTTCTCGAGGTGGCGCA
>CAZQPJ010000441.1:0-2054 GCA_964595105.1 uncultured Bifidobacterium sp. | reverse complement strand
TACGGAATGACCGAGACCCACGGCATCATCACCGCCAACTCGTCGCGCTTCTACCTGGCCAAGCCGTCATCGTGTGGCCCCGTGGTGCCGACGCTCGACTCGAAGTTGGTCGACGAGGACGGCAACGACCTGCCCGCAGGGCCCGACACCGTGGGCGTGCTCTGCGTGCGCGGCAGCGTCACCATCAAGGGCTACCTCAACCGGGCCGAGGCCACTGCCGACACCATCAAGGACGGTTGGCTGAACACGGGCGACATCGCCCGCATCGACGAGGACGGGTGGGTGTACATCGTCGACCGCGCGAAGGACATGGTGATCCGTGGTGGCGAGAACGTCTACTGCAGCGAGGTCGAGGCGGCCATCTACCACCACGACGCCGTGATGGAAGCCATCGTGTTCGGCGTGCCCGACGACCGCCTCGGTGAGGAAGTGGCTGCCTGTCTGGTGCTGAAGGAGGGCGCCAGCCTCACCGCCGACGAACTGCGCGACTTCCTGAAGGGCAACCTCGCCGCCTACAAGATCCCGTCGAAGGTGTGGTTCCGCACCGAGCCCATCCCGCGCAACGCCAGCGGCAAGTTCCTGAAGCGCGAAGTGCGCAAGGAGATTCTCGAGAGCCTCTGATGGGCGCTGTCGACCCGGCGGACCTCGCCGACCTCATCCGCGGCCGCCGCACCAGCATGCTGGTGACCGACGAACCGGTCCCGCGTCACCTCGTGCAGCAACTGTGCGAACTGGCGCAATGGGCACCCAACCACAAACGCACGTGGCCGTGGCGGTTCGCATTGTTCGACGGTGAGGGCCGCGCCCGACTGGGCGAGGTCATCGCCGACGCGATGGCGGCACACGGCGACCCGGCGGAGAAGGTCACCAAGGCGCGCGGCAAGTACCTTCGCACACCCGCGACCCTGGTGGTCGGCGCAGCCCCGGGCGACAGCGTCGACCGCACCGCCGAGAACCGCGATGCTGCAGCGGCCGGCACCCAGACCCTGCTGCTGGCCGCCACCTCGCACGGACTCGCCACCTACTGGGGTTCGTGCCCGAAGGGTGCGAACGATCCGGTGGTCGAACTGTGCGGCTTCGAGCCCGGCACCCACGTGACCGCCATCATCTACCTCGGGTGGCCGACCACGTCGCCGGAACCTCCGGCACGGCCACCGGCGTCGCTCATCGTCATCGATCGCTGACGCGTCACGGCGCGGCGCGCGCGATGGCCTGCTTCGCCAGCCCCTCGGCCGTGGCACGGTCGGGTGCCACCACAGCGAAGAACCCGTTGGCCACCTTCACCAGCAGTTCGTACCCGTCGAGGTGTTGCACACCGCGTGCCGCCAGCCCGAGGCCATCGATCTCGTCGATCGCCTCACCGGCCGGCGACGGGTTGACGAAGTCGTCGAGCGAGCGCGCCTTCACGGTGATGGCGACGCGCCTGATGCCGATCTGCACGTCGTAGTTGCACTGATCGTCAGCGAACGAGACGGTTTCCCCGAGTCTGGCCCCCGTCGACCCGGCGATCGGCACGGCCGCGATGTCGTCGGCAGTCAGGGCGGTGCACAGGTCGCCACCGAAGAGCATGTCGGGCGGCAGCGAGCCCGTGACATCCGGTGGTTCGCTGTCGATCGGCACCGGCAACAGCGTGTCGGGGTCGGACGGTTCGGGCAGCGTGCCACCCGACACCGGCGTGGGCTCGGAGGTGCCGGTGCACGAGCTCACTGCACCAGCCAGCAGCACCACCAGCACCGCTGCGGCGAGTGACCTGTGTCGAGCCATGGAGGCCGAACCTAGTGTGCCCGCGCCTCAGCGGGGCGTGTACACGCCGAACACCTCGCGCAAGGCATCACTCACCTCGCCGAGCGTCGCCTTGGCGCGCAGGGCTTCCTTCATCGGATAGAGCACGTTGTCGGTGCCTCGGGCGGCAGCCTTCACGTCGTCGAGTCGGGCCTGCACCAACGCGGCGTCACGGTCGGCCTTGAACGCCGCCAGGCGTTCCTTCTGACCCTTCTCGAGAGCAGGGTCGATGGGGAACACCTCGGGCTCGGGTTCGTTGTCGACCGTGAACT
>CAZQPJ010000440.1:0-2058 GCA_964595105.1 uncultured Bifidobacterium sp. | reverse complement strand
ACGCGCCAGCACATGGTCGGGGTCGTAGCCGGTCTGGGTGGGCAGGTCGAACGCGATCGACAGGCCGGTCTGCCCCTTTGCGAGGTTCGTCCGGTACAGCTCGTTCGAGGCCTGTGCCGACGAATGTCCGGAGTACGTCCGCATCAACCAGGGTTCGTCGCGCTCACTCATGGGGGAAGTGTGTCCTCTCGTCGGTCGTTTCGCCACCCGGCGTCGCCACGGCGAGGGCGAGCATGGTGAGGTAGTCGGTCCGGCTCACGTCGATGACGCCGAGTGATGCCAGGTGTGGGGTGCTCCATTGGACGTCGAGCAGACGGCCGTCGGTGTCGTTGAGCCACTCGACGAGGCGCACCAGCGCCACCTTCGACGCATCGGTGGCGGTGTGGAACATCGACTCGCCGGCGAAGAATGCGTCGATGCGCACGCCGTAGAGACCGCCCACCAACTCGTCGTCGAGCCACGTCTCGACGCTGTGGGCCCATCCGAGTTCGTGCAGCCGCACGTACGCACGCACGAAGTGGTTGTCGATCCAGCCGTTCGGTCGGTGGGGATCACCGCACCGCCGCATGACGTCCTCGAACGCCGTGTCGACGCGCACCTCGAAGCGGCCGCAGCTCTTGCGCAGCGACCGCGACACCCTCAGCCCATCGAGCGGCAGGATGCCACGAGGGTCGGGCGACCACCAGCCGATGCGTCGGCGCGCCACGGGCATGGGGAACATGCCGCTGCGATAGGCGGCGAGCAGGGTGCCCGGCTCCAGATCCGCACCCACTGCCACGAGACCGTGCGGGTCGGCGCTGTGAGGTGACGGCATCGCCCATGGTGAGGGCGGGGGCTCGACCGGACGCCGGGGCTCGCTCACGTCAGTAGGTGTAGAACCCGCGCTTGGTCTTGCGGCCGAGGTGCCCGGCGGCCACCATGCGGCGCAGTGTGGGCACGGCCGAGTAGTTGGGGTCGGCAAACTCGGCGTAGAGCGCGTCGAGGATGGCCAGCGAGGTGTCGAGGCCCACCAGGTCGAGCAGCGCGAACGGTCCCATCGGGAAGTTGCAGCCACCCTTCATCGCCGTGTCGATGCTCTCCATCGACGCGGTGCCGGTCTCCCACATGCGCACGGCGTTGTTGAGGTAGGGGAACAGGAGGGCGTTCACGATGAAACCCGCACGGTCCTTCACCTCCACGGCGTCCTTGCCGCAGGCCGTCGCAAAGGCGAGGGCGGTGGCGATGGTGTCGTCGCTGGCGGTGATGGGGCGGATCACCTCGACGAGCTTCATCATCGGTGCCGGGTTGAAGAAGTGGACACCGCACACCAACTCGGGGCGCTTGGTCACCATGGCCAGTTCCACCACGGGGAGGGTGCTGGTGTTGGTGGCGAGGATGCCACCCGGCTTCACGACCTCCTCGAGCTCGGCGAAGAGCGCCTTCTTCACGGCCAGATCTTCCACGACCGACTCGATCACCAGATCGCAGTCCGCCACGTCGCCGAGGTGATCGGTGGGCGTGATGCGGCTGATCACCGCAGCGCGCTCGTCCTCGGTGGCCTTGCCGCGCTCGATGGCCTTGGCGAACCCCTTGTCGATGCTGGCGAGCATCGCGTCGGCGGCAGCCTTGCTGCGCGACCGCACCACCACGTCGAACCCGGCCCGGGCTGCCACCTCGGCAAGTCCCGAACCCATGATGCCCGACCCCAGAACTCCCACACGCTTGATCTCGCTCATTCGTGGAACAGTACCTACTCGTGAGTAACTTCGGCGAAGCGAGTACCGTCGCCGCATGGACGACGACGTCACGACCTCCGAACCTCGCGACGGGGTTCTGGCAGCGCTGCGCTTCTTCATGGAGGCCGACCGGCTGAAGGGCGTGGAGCGACGCAACTGGCTGGCCGACGGCTCGCGGCGCGAGAACACGGCCGAGCACTCGTGGCATCTCGGCATTGCGGCGATGATCTTCGCCGGCCACGCCACCGAACCGATCGACGTGGGTCGAGCGGTGTGCATGGCCCTGGTGCACGACATCGTCGAGATCGACGCCGGCGACACCTTCTCCTACGACTCGTCGGGG
>CAZQPJ010000439.1:0-2062 GCA_964595105.1 uncultured Bifidobacterium sp. | reverse complement strand
ATGGGGTCGGGGCACGAGAACACGGGGTGCAGTGCGCAGTCGCTCTTGTCGCCGGGTGCCTGGTTGGTCGACGAGCCGTCGAAGCCCCACATCGGCGGCGTCTTGCCGTCGGCGAGGATCTTGGTCTTCGAGCGGAGCAGCGGGGTGGGCTCGGTGCCGTCGATCCAGATGTATTCAGCTTGGTAGGCCACTGGCCCTCCTCTGTATTTGGTGTGAAACAGTCGCCCATGCTGCCGACGAGCAGTTTCCCTTCCATGTCCCGAATGTGAACGCTGTGTGAAACGGTTCGTGGTTCAGCCGACGGTGGTCTGTGCAGCGAGGGTGGAGTTCACCCACACCTCGACCGAGTCACCGGTGTGGATGCTGGCCGACTGTGCCTTGGTGAGGACCACGTTGCCGTCACCGACGCTGTTGAGGAACGCAGTCTTCACGATGGTGCCGTTCACCTTCACTGTCGCCTTGGTCCAGCGTGACACGGTCGGCAGGTCGATCACGATCGACACCCAGGTGCCCGAAGTCGCGGACACGTAGCCGAGGCGTGCGTTTGCATCAAGATTGCTGATCGAGGCCTCGGCCGCGTCGAGGCGGCTGTCGAGGGAGGCGTCGGACGTGATGAGGCCTGCGATGCTCGAGAGGGCGCCCGAGACGCTGGTCTCCAATGCCGCCACGCGGCCCTTGAGGTCGGCGAGGTCGGCAGCATTCGTCACCTTCTTGTCGGCGCCCACCAGCGTCAACTTGGGCACGTTCGCACCCGTCCACGGCTCACTGAGGCCGGTGGTAGGAGTGCCGTCCTCGTGGAAGTCGCAGTACTGAGTGGTGTCGAAGCTCAGTACGTCACCGGCCACACCGTTGAGCGTTGCCCGCACACCGAAGTCCGCGAACGTCCAGTCGTGGGTGGCGTCATCGAGGGTTCGGGCAGTCCAGCTGACGGAGGTGACCGCCTTGGTGTCGACGTTGCGGGTGACCGAGACGTCCCAGCCCGGCTTCTGTTCCGGCTTCACGCCCGTGGCGGCAGCCGGAATCTGGACGGTCACCTTGTTGGTGCGGGCGTTGAACCCCTGCGTCGTGAGGTCCGGGTCGGCGCAGCCGTGGGGCACCCGGAAATAGAACACGTTGGTCGAGCCCGCGGTGAACGTGGTGCCGTAGGTGACGATGGTGACGTGGGCCGAGGCAGGCAGGGCAGTGGCTGCAACCGCTGAGGCGGAGGCGAGCACTGCTGCGGCGATGGCCTTTGCCGAGCGGCGAGCAAACATGTGACTTCCTTCGTGTCATGCCCTTGGGGGCGGCGATGACAGACAGGTCGTCCGTTGCAGGCAACTGGTTCCCGAACCGGAGCCTTTTGTGGGTTACGACATCGGGGGGCGACGGGTACGTGGCCTCGGCACTGCAGTGCCCGGCTCCACTCGCTGACCATCGGCATAGTGGAGTTCGTGCCGCAAGGTGCCGTCGAGTCGCCACTTGCGCAACGCCGCTGTTCCGTCGGCCGCGTCGTGTCGACGCCCCGCGAAGTAGCGCTCCTCGTAGTGCAGTTGTCCGTCGGCGTAGTAGCCGCGTACCGCCGGCACGGAGGACGACGGGTCGTGCAGGGCGCCGTGCGAATAGAACATCTCGTACTTCAGCCGACCGTCGGACCGGAAGCGCCGATAGGCGGGATGGGTGCGGCCCGGGTTGTGGAGCCGGCCCTGGACGAACCAGGCGACGTAGGCCACCGAATCGCCGAAGTGATATCGCACCCGACCGGTGAAGTCGGCTGGGATGGCCGCCTCGTCCTCGATGTCGATCGTGGTGACCACGCGGAACGACATCGAGTTCGGGATGAGGTCGATGAGTTCCACGGCGCCGAACCGTGCCCGGCTCAGACGGCCAGCAGGTCGCGCGCGCCGGTGTCGCTGCTCGGGTGACGCAGCTTGCTCATGGCGCGGGCCTCGATCTGGCGGATGCGTTCACGGGTGAGGTTGAAGTGCTCGCCCACTTCCTCGAGCGTGCGCGGCTCGCCACGGTCGAGTCCGAAGCGGAGCTTCAGGATCTCCGCTCCAAGCAGGGCCAGTCGAGCCCCACCGAG
>CAZQPJ010000438.1:0-2065 GCA_964595105.1 uncultured Bifidobacterium sp. | reverse complement strand
ACCTCGACATCCAGATCAGCCTCGACGGTGCCGATGCCGCCACCAACGACGCCGTGCGAGGCGCTGGCAGCTACGACATGGCCCGGCGCGCCATGGACAACCTCTCCGCCGCCGGCTTCGGTCCGTTCAAGATCAGCGTCGTGGTCACCCGCCAGAACGTGCCACAGCTCGACACGTTCAAGGCACTCGCCGACTCCTACGGCGCGCAGTTGCGCGTCACCCGCCTGCGCCCCAGCGGCCGCGGCGTCGACAGCTGGGATCACCTCCACCCCACCAACGCCCAGCAGCGCGAGATCTACGACTGGTTGATGGCCCACGGTGAGAACGTGCTCACCGGCGACTCTTTCTTCCACCTCAATGCGCTCGGCGACCCACTGCCGGGTCTCAACATGTGCGGCGCCGGCCGAGTGGTGTGCCTCATCGACCCCATCGGCGACGTGTACGCGTGCCCTTTCGTCATCCACGACGAGTTCAAGGCCGGCAACGTGCGGAACCCCGGCGGCTTCGCCGCAGTGTGGAAGCAGAGCGAGTTGTTCCGCTCGTTGCGCGAACCACAGTCGGCCGGGGCGTGCGCCAGCTGCGGCGCGTTCGACGCCTGCCAGGGCGGGTGCATGGCCGCCAAGTTCTTCACCGGACTGCCGCTCGACGGGCCCGACCCCGAGTGCGTCGGCGGCGATGGTGAAGCGGCGTTGGCCGGGCTCGGCGCGGTGCCGGTGGCCATCAAGCCTCGCCCGGCACAGGATCACAGCAAACCGCCGCGGCGACTCGTCGTCACCTAAGTTGGCAGCCGATGAAGTGGCTGCTGTTGATTCCCGCCTACCTCCTCGGCACCTTCCCCAGTGCGGTGATGCTGGCCCGCAGCCGGGGCATCGACATCACCAAGGTCGGCTCGGGCAACCCCGGCGCCAGCAACGTGTCGCGCATCATGGGCCGCAAGTGGGGCATCGCCGTGTTCGCCCTCGACGCACTGAAGGGCATCATCCCCGCGGCGGTGGGCGCTCACCTGCTCGATTCGAGGCCGCTGGGTTTCGCCATGGTGGCGGCGGCCATCATCGGCCACATGTTCCCGATCACCCGCGGCCTGCACGGCGGCAAGGGCGTGGCCACCATGGCTGGCTCGATGTTCGTGCTCCAGCCACTGGTGGCACTCATCCTCTTCTTCATCTGGTACGCCGTGCTGAAGCTGTCGAAGAAGTCGTCGATCGCATCGCTCGCCCTCATCGTGGGACTTCCCGTGCTGTGCGGCATCAAGGGAGTGCCCGCTTGGGAGATCCTCGCGATGGTGGGCATCAACGCGTTGCTGCTCATCAAGCACACCGGGAACATCAAGCGACTGGTTCGCGGTACCGAACTGTCGGCATCTCGTTCGAACTGACCGCGGGCTAGCGTCACACGGGTGACCTCGCGGCTGCTCGAACCTCTCTCCCTCCGGGGCGTCACGGCTCGCAACCGCATCATGTTCGGTCCGCACGTCACGAACCTCGGTGACGACCAGCGGCGCTTCACGAACCGGCACGTGGCCTACTACGAGCGGCGGGCGAAGGGGGGCTGCGGCATCGTGGTGACCGAGGGCGCCAGCGTGCACCCCATCGACTGGCCGTACGAACGCGCCCCACTTGCGGGGGAGGCAGCAGCCGGGTGGGCGGCCATCGCCGAGGCCTGCCACGGCCATGGGGCGCTCGTGTTCGCGTCGCTCGACCACGCCGGCGGTCAGGGCAGCAGCGCCCACAGCCAACGAGAACTGTGGGCCCCCAGCCGTGTGCCCGAGGTGAACAGCCGCGAAGTGCCGAAGTGGATGGAGGCCGCCGACATCGAGACCGTGGTCGACGGGTTCGCATCGGCGGCACGTGTGGCGGTGGAGGTCGGTTGTGACGGCGTGGAGATCAATGCCGGCCAGCACAGCCTGATACGACAGTTCCTGAGCGGTCTCACCAATCACCGCGGCGACGAGTGGGGCACCGACCGACTGCTGTTCGCGAAGCAGGTCATCCGCGCGGTGCGGGTGGCAGTGGGTGAGGCCGTGGTGGGCCTGCGCCTGTCGTGCGACGAACTCGCACCGTGGGCG
>CAZQPJ010000437.1:0-2095 GCA_964595105.1 uncultured Bifidobacterium sp. | reverse complement strand
CCGTCGGCTCGGCCATCTACACCCAGCTCTGCAACGAACGCGGCGGCATCGAGTGCGACCTCACCATCACTCGCACCGCGCCCGACAGTTGGTACGTGGTGACGGGCGCCGCCTTCGGCGCCCACGACATGGGCTGGATCCGCAGCAACTCCCCCACCGACGGCAGCGTCATCGTGCGCGATCTCACCTCGGCACGCGCCGTCATCAACCTCTGCGGCCCACTGAGTCGCCTGGTGCTGCAGGCCGCATGCGAGGACAACGTCAGCAACGAGGCCTTCCCCTACGCGACAGCACGCGAGATCACCATCGGCTCGGCACCGGTGCTGGCGCTGCGCATCGGCTACACGGGTGAGTTGGGCTGGGAACTGCACGTCCCCACCGAATACGCGGCGCACGTGTACGACGTGCTGCGTGCGGCCGGTGAACCGCACGGCATCGTCGATGTGGGCTACCGGGCCATCGACACGATGCGCATGGAGAAGGGTTACCTCTACTGGAGCACCGACATCACGCCCGACACCACGCCCTGGGAAGCCGGGCTCGGGTGGCGCGTCAACCTGAAGAAGGGCGACTTCCTCGGACGTGACGCACTGGTGGCCCAGCGCGAGGCAGGCGTGGAGCGCCGACTGTGCACCTTCACGCTGGACCGGATGGCCTATCCGGTCAGCGGAGAAGCCATCATCGCCGATGGTGCGGTGGTGGGGTTCACCACGTCGGCGAACTTCGGGCACACCGTGGGCAAGCCGGTGGCCTATGGCTACCTGCCCGTGCACCTGCTCGACCGCACCGACTTCGTGATCGAGGTCTACGGCGAGGCGATTCCCGCCACCCGCCACGATCGCCCCCTCCACGACCCCACCGGCGAGCGGTTGCGGGGCTGATCGAGTCGTCGCCATCAGAATCGGAGGAACCATGACCGAACTCGCCGATGCGCTCACCCGGGCGGGCTTTCCCGCCCACCTGCCCACCACCCGGCTCGCGGGTCTCACCAACATCAACCACCTCGTCGAGCACGCGGGGTCGAGGTACGTACTGCGCATTCCCGGGGCCGGCACGGGCGAGTACATCAGCCGCAGCAACGAGGAGGTCGCCGCCCGATCCGCCTCCGCCGCTGGTGTGAATGCCGAGCTCGTGTTCTTCGACGCCACCGACGGGCTGATGGTCACCCGTTTCGTCGACGGCGCCGCCACGATGAACGCCGAGCGCTTCCGCGATCTCGAGGCGTGCGCAAGGGCCGGGCGGGCCTTCCGCGAACTCCACACGTCAGCCGCACCGTTCGCCACCGACTTCGATCTCTTCGGGATGATCGACGAGTACAAGGCCCTGCTCGCCTCGAAGGGTGCCACCCTGCCCGACGGCTACCTCGAACTTCAGGCCACGGCCGAGGCCACTCGCGAGGCACTCGAGGCCACGGCCCGTCCACTGGTACCGAGCCACTGCGACCCGCTGTGCGAGAACTTCCTCGACACCGGCGAGCGCATGTACGTCATCGACTACGAGTACTCGGGCAACAACGATCCGATGTGGGACCTCGGCGACCTGTCGGTGGAAGGCTCATTCGGCCCCGAGCAGGATGCGGCACTGCTGCGCGCCTACTTCGGCGGCGACCCTCCCGCGCACGAGGTGGGACGGATGGTCGCCTACAAGGCGATGTGCGACCTGCTGTGGACGCTGTGGGGCGTCATCCAGCACGTCAACCAGAATCCGGTCGACGACTTCTGGGCCTACGCGGTCGGCAGGTTCGAGCGGTGCCGGGCCCTGATGAGCAGTCCGGATTATTCCGGCCACCTAACTCGCGTGCGTCTCGGTTGATCTGATAGAGTTCCACCATGCGGATTGGTTCCGCATCGTGGAACACCGCAGGTACACCGAGGAGCGCTCATGAGTGACGGCGACGATCTGGATCTGGCATCCCTTCCCGACGACGAGCTCGTCACCCAGATGCACGAGGACCTGTACGACGGTCTGGCCCCCGAGATCGCCGAGGGCACGCTGATCCTCCTCGACCGCGGTTGGGCGCCCGACAAGGTGCTGAACGATGCACTGGTCGAGGGCATGCGCATCGTCGGCATCGACTTCCGCGACGGCATCCTGT